>NZ_DALZUO010000020.1:0-79989 GCF_032013335.1 Anaerospora sp.
TGGTGCCCGGGAAGGGACTTGAACCCCCACACCATTCCTGATAGCAGATTTTGAGTCTGCCGCGTCTGCCGTTCCGCCACCCGGGCATGTATTATGTTGAGTTTGCTGTACCGACATTTAGTATAATATCATGCTTTCCTCTTTGGTGTCAAGCATATTATTTTATTTTTTATGTTTATTTTAATAGGATTTTTCATTTCCTAACGCTAATTATTGTAACAAGCCAGGAAAGGAATAATAGAACAATGAAAACAGTAACAATCTACGGATCACCAATTCCGTACAAGATACAACGGGTTAAAAATCGCAAAACCATTCAAATCGCCTTCACACCCGAACGCACTCTGCTAGTAAAGGCACCTTACGGAATTACTGATTTAGAAGCGGTAACAATTTTGACAGACAAAGCCAGCTGGATACACAAGCACTGGCACCGCCTTGCTAAACTGTCAACTAATCCTGTTAACAGTGAGTTCAAATCAGATGCCCTTCTTTTATACCTTGGTCAGCAATACCGTTTAAAACTAACCACATCCAGCAAGGATCTGGTCTATATTGACGGCGAACACATCATCGTCCAATGCAGTGCTGCATCTGATACATATCCAGCATTTGCTCAGACACTGCTGTTGAAATGGTATGTAGAACAAGCAAGTTCTGCTTTGTTAAGCCGTACGAACTATTGGGCAAAGATCATTGGCGTCTCTCCTACGCGCGTAACCATCCGGGATCAAAAGACCCGCTGGGGCAGTTGCTCCAACAGGGGTTCCATCAACTATAGCTGGCGCCTGATTATGGCTCCCAGTACGGTAATGGATTATTTGGTTATTCATGAGCTTTGCCATATGAAAGTAGCGAATCATTCCCAGAGCTTTTGGCAGTTAGTTGCGAGTTATATCATTCATTATAATGAGCAAAGGCGCTGGCTTAAGGAAAATGGCAGCATTCTGATGCGCCTGTTTGCCCCGGACAAATGATCATTGTCCGGGGTTCAATTTAATTACCAACAGTGCTTTGTAACAGTTTCAGTCATATTGATAGCAGAACCTGCTTATTACTTGAAAACCGCTTCTTAAAACATAGTGAGGCTATTAGAGAATTCAAGTGTGAATAAATTTTTTATTATTTTTTTAGAACAATTGGGTATTTTTAGTAAAATATGTTTATATTTCCATCGTTTTGTGCATACTTTTACTAGGTAAGCATTATATAAATTAAGGAGTGAATACCTTGGGATTCTCATTTTCACTATTTGAACCAAAAAAAGAACGACTTGCCAAAAATGATCAGCCTCAAATTGAGGTTCGTACAAATGGACGAATTGTTTTTAACAAAAAAGCGACTGAACTATTAAATCCTCATCAATTTTGTATGTTAGGCTACGATGCCAATCAAGCAGCTCTTGGCATTATGCCGGTAAATGAAAAAAATGTTAACGCCTTTCCTATACGGTATGCGGCAAAAGGAGCATATATAGGAGCAAAGAAATTTTTTAAACACTTTGGTATTTTACCTGCCGAATTAGTACGTGACATGCCCTTCCAGGATGACCGTTTTATTGGCATAAAACTATAAAGTAATGAATAAAAGCAAGGGCAGCACTTTCTGCCCTTGCTTTTATTTTTTTGCCTAACCTCAATGAAACCCAGCTTCCTTTAGCGGTTGCACTGTTTATCAATCAGTCGATCGTATGCCTCCTGAATTTGGCGGCATATGGGGCCTACTGTTCCATTTCCTACAGGAGCACCATCTATGCTAACAACCGGTACTATTTCTGTATTGGTACCGCAGACAAATGCTTCTTCTACTGTTTTCAGAAATGCAGGAGTAAATGCCTTTTCCAATACCATATGCCCCAGTTCAGGCACAATTTGTTCAATAACGAGCGTCCGTGTCACACCTTTTAGAATGAGATTAGAAACAGGGTGTGTCCACAAAACACCATCTTTGATTACAAAGAAATTACTGCTAGTGCCTTCCGTAATATTGCCGTCACGAATCATAACGCCTTCAAAACAGCCGGACTCTTTTGCTTTCTGCTTGCCCATAATATTACCTAGTAGGTTAATAGACTTAATATCACACCTGAGCCAGCGTTCATCGGGAATAAGCGCCACTTTTGCACCATCCGCTTTCAATGCAGTCAATGCACTTGTAGGGCGAATAGACATAGTTAGGCGAGGAATTACCTGTTCAGGGAAACCGTGCGCCCGAGGTGACACTCCACGGGTAATTTGCAGATAAACAGCGCCTTCTAAAATACCGCTTTCCTTAATAAGCAATTCATGAAAGCCAGCTAATTCTTCAAAAGAATATGTCGCTGGAATACGCAATTCCCTTAAAGAGCGATATAACCTCTCCATGTGCGCTTCCAGGGAAAAACACAGTCCGTTATATACACGGGTAACTTCGTATACTCCATCCCCAAATTGATGTCCACGGTCTTCCATCGGCAGAATGTTTTCATTTAAATCAATAATTTTACCATCAAATAAACCTAACGCCTTCATGATAACGCCCTCCTAATATTGATATGTATATACCTAATTTCACCTTTTTCTCATAGATTCCTGCAAATCATTCAAGTGCAGGAAAAAGCGTCCTATAAAGAGAAAACAAGTATGAACTAACATGAACTTTATAGGGAAAGGGTAAGGAACTACATGTCCAAACAACGCATTCTGTCAATTGAATATATTCGCGGTCTTTCTATGCTAGGAGTAATCGGAATTCATACAGGAGCTTACTCTCTTGCAAATCCAGATGTTAATGTTCATCTTTTTGCTTTACTGGAAATCTGTACTCGCTTTAGCGTTCCTATCTTTTTCTTTGTATCCGCCTTCGGATTATTTCTTCATCATAATTTAGAAGCACCCTTTAACTATTTCAATTTCATGAAGCGGCGCTGCCGAACAGTACTGATTCCTTATATCGTCTGGTCACTGCTTTACATGATCCATTATACCTGGGTAAGCGGTGACATCTCCCCCTGGTTCCCCGGTATTTTAGTTAAATATCTCTTATTTGGCCTAGCTTCCTATCAGCTCTATTTTTTAGTTATTTTACTTTGGTTTTACAGCTTTATGCCACTATGGCGTATGATCGTCAAAGGCATCGCGAAGGCTCCTGGTTTTTACTTAACAGTACTTTTACTTTTGCAAATTGCTGTCAATTATTATTCCAGTTATATCCTAGAAGCAAATTTTGCTAATCGCTATATCAATATGGCAATTCAATATCGCTTAAGCTACTGGGTGATACACTATATCTTCATATTTTTACTAGGCGCAATTTGTGCCCTCCATTATCAGCAATTTATTCATAAATTAAGAAAGTATCGGATTGCTATTACCTGTTTTTTTGGCGTTACATTGCTGGGCATGACAGGGTACTATTATCATTTGCTGTTTACTAAGCATTACTCTCCCGAAGAGGCCGTTAATACCGTCCACCAGTTAAGCCCCATTGGAGTATTATATACCCTGGCAACGACCTTATTTTTATTAGTACTTTTCGAATCTTACCGCCTGAATCCCGTTATCAAGGCGACCCTCACGCAGTTAGGTGAACGTTCTTATGCAGTATATCTCGTTCATCCCTTTGTTATGTATTACTTAATCGGCTTTATCAATAGCAAAAATATCATCATGAGCGTACCGGTTGTACTAGCATTTTATGTTTTTACTGCTGCTATCAGCCTTGCCATTAGTTGGCTGATTCATTTCAGCAGCCGTTCCCGCCCTTCAATCGGACTGTTACTTACAGGCAGTGCAGCAAAAAAATAAAGCTTCTTGCTAAATAAAAACGACTTGGTTAATACCAAGTCGTTTTTTTATTTCCAATGTAATTAGAGCAACTCAATCCAGCATAAACGAAAGCTTTGCCTTATCCAATTGTGAAAAACCGCTAAGTTGTTGCTGTGCATCGCCAACAAGCTCTAAACGCCGGGATTTACGCCTGCTGGTCTGCGCCCAAAAAGAAAGCAGCAGCTGGCAAAATTTGCGGGCAGCCTTTCCGTACTGACCGGATGCTGCAGGATGTTCCTGCCAGAGTTGCAAAAACTCTACAATAAGTTCACCGGCCGTGACCGTCATACGCTGGCGGGCAAGCATTTCAAAGGCAACTAACAGTTCCCTGACCAGTATATGCAATGCCTGCGGGCGAAAGCCTTCACCTGTACTCTGAGCAAAATTCAGCTCTGCTTGCAGCAAGCGCCGTCCCGTATCAGCCAGCGGAAAAACTACAGGAAAAGCCTCTGCAAAGGTATATCTCGTTAAAACCATAGCTACAACCTGAACAATCTTTCTCACCATTCGGCGGAAAAAGATCGCATCTTCTGTATGAACAGCTATAAATAAGATGCGGGTAAGTATCCGCGGCCCCAGAGTACTGTTGGGATTTAAACAAGCATTGCCTGCCAGCTCGATCCAGCCCTCTGCCAATTCCCGCAAGGCCTGACCACGAATGAGCCGGTTATCAACAAGAGACTGGGTTAATTCATCCAAGACCTGCAGTTGAAGGCAGTTGTCTCCCTTCATGATGCGGTGCATCCAGGAAACAAGACATTGTGCTGCTTCCGTTCCAAGATTCAGTTCTTTGCCAACAGACGACCACGCAGTTAAGCGATTTGCTATTTCACGAAACAGTGCCTCATCATGACGGCGAATCGCCAAAATCCCTAAAAAACGAACCGCACGAAAGGCAGCATTCATAACAGCCTGATTACTTAAGCAGTCAGGGCGATCCAAAACAGAAAATACAAGGTCCGCCACTTTTGCTGCTAGGAAATTTTGCTTTTCTTTCATTGCCGTAGTCGCAACCATCAACAGCGGATTAATAACCGCTGGAAGCGCCTGCGGTTCACAGCGTTTGACAAGAGTCCGGAAAACATCGAGTAACTGACCGGCAACATCAGGCTGCTTCGTTTTAATGGCTAGAACAATGAGCGTCATAAGGCGCAGCGGCTCATCACTTCTGCCTAGTCCCACACCTACAGCTAATTTTAATGCATCAGCAGCCTGATAAATAACAGCAGGCTGCTGAGTGCGCATTCCCTGATGAATCAATGCATAGATTTGACGAAACATGACAGCTACAGCCTTTTTATTAGGCAGCCTCTTTTTAGCTAATTTATCAGTCGCCTGCCTTAGCTTTCGCAAACGCCAACTTAGGCTATTTGTCCTGTACCAGTATACTCCGGCGACAAGCGTCATGAAACAGATCACTATAATAGCAATTGGCACCGCCGCAGCCTCCAGTCCTAGCCGAATTGACGAACTACTTACCTGGCATTAATATGTCCTTGATAAACCACACCCCGCGATGCGTCGATGGTAACCGCCGCTCCATCAGTAAGACAAGCTGTCGCACCCTCAGCCCCAACAATAACAGGAATGCCGAAGCTAATACCAATAATCGCGGCATGAGAGGTAAACCCACCTTCCTCCGCTACGATTCCCGCTGCTTTAGCGGCATAAGGTGCTATCTCTTCATCAACTCCGGGTACTACCAAAATATCACCGGCAACAAACTTGGATTTTACATCCTGAATAGTGGTAGCAACACAAACATTACCCGTTGCCACCCGCTGACCGACGCCCGCACCACGCAACAGGATATTTCCAACTACGTGAACCCGAATCATATTCGTAGTTCCCGCGGTACCAACCGGTACACCGGCTGTTACAACAACCAGATCGCCATCTTTAACAATACCGGATGCTAATGCCCCAACAACGGAATTACTTACTAATTCATCTGAATTTTTTGAGCCTGCACCAGCTACCGGGCAAACCCCCCAGTTTAACAGCATCCGACGCAGTGTCTTAGCATTAGGGGAAACAGCTACAATCGCTGCCTGTGGACGATACTTGGACACCATACGGGCCGTATACCCCGACTCCGTTGCTGTAACAATAGCAGCAGCTCCCAGTTCATGGGCAATTTGTACAGTAGCATGGCTGATTGCATCAGTTGTACTCAGCTGCAGTAAGACGCCTTTTGACATCAAAAGCGCACTATACGATAATGCGGCTTCTGTTCTGATCGCAATTCTGGCCATCGTCTGTACAGCCTCTACCGGATAACAGCCCGATGCAGTTTCACCACTAAGCATGATAACATCTGTACCATCCATAATTGCATTGGCAATATCACTGGCCTCTGCCCTTGTAGGGCGAGGATTGGTAATCATGGATTCCAGCATTTGCGTAGCAGTAATAACCGGTTTACCATCCTTATTACACTTTTCAATCAGCATCTTCTGCACAAGCGGTACTTCTTCCGTCGGAATTTCCACTCCCAAGTCGCCACGTGCTACCATAATGCCATCGGCAACCAGCAGTATTTCATCAATATTTTTTACGCCTTCGGCATTTTCAATTTTCGGAATGATATCCATATCGGAACCGGCATCTTCGAGAACCTTGCGAATAGCTAATACGTCAGCAGCACGCTGAATGAAAGAAGCAGCTACAAAATCCATATCCTGCTCAACGCCGAATAAAATATCTGCCACATCCTGCTCTGATAATGGAGGCAGCTTAACAGGGACCCCCGGTACGGCAACTCTCTTCCGGTCACTAATCGGTCCACTGTTCAAAACGGTGGTGATGATATCTTGTCCTTCTACACCTTCTACTTTAAGGCTAATTAAACCATCAGATAATAGAATGATATCACCGGCAGTCACTTCTTCCGGTAAGAGCTTATGGTTAACTGAAACAATTTCCTTGGTCCCGGCGATATCGCGGGCTGTCAAAACAAAACGCTCACCGGCTGTCAATTGAACTTTTCCTTCAGCAAAGGTGCCTAAGCGCATCTCCGGCCCCTTAGTATCCAGCATTAAAGCTACGGGCTTCTTGGTCTTCGCCGCTGCCGCTCTTACAAGTGCAATCCGTTTTGCATGATCGCTATGATTCCCATGCGAAAAGTTAAAGCGAGCCACATTCATTCCAGAATTAAGCATTTGCTCTAAAACACCCGGTTGATCGGTGCTAGGGCCGACAGTACAGATAATCTTTGTCTTCTTGATCACACAAACACTCCTTTTACTGGTGCTTACCTCTATTTTACTGCATGCTGGCAGAGAATAGCATGCGCTTCATCTGCTTCTGATTCTAAAACCAATATTTCGTGAATCCCGTCACCAAGCATGGAAATACCTGCAGGGCGGGTGTTTGCCAAAATTCCCTCTCTATCAAGTAAATTTTTGAGCATTTCCGCCTGAGCTCGATTTGATGCAATATATACTACAGTCCACATAGTGCCTCCTGATTTGATAATATGCTAGGTAATATTATATTTTTGCAACTTTTGATAGAATCCAGAACGATGAATACCTAGCAATTTAGCTGCTTTACTTTTATTGCCCCCGGCAGCTTCGAGCGCTCTATAGATTGCTTGTTTCTCCGTGTCTCCAAGGATTCCTGCAAGGTCTTTGTCAGTTTCTTCTGTTTCTTTTGGCTTATAATGTTTTTTTAGCAATGGTGGTAAGTGTTCGGGCTGAATAAAGGTATCATCATCCATTAAATTGACTGCTCTTTCCAATATATTCTCCAACTCGCGCACATTACCCGGCCAATTGTATTCCGCTAACAGATACATAACCTCCGGAGAAATTCCTTCAACCCCATACTGGACCTGGCTGTTAATCTTTTGCAGCAGAGCAGTACAAAGCATCGGAATATCTTCTTTTCGCTCTCTGAGAGGCGGAATTAACAAGGTAATAATATTCAAGCGATAGTATAAGTCCTGCCGAAATCGACCTTGCTCGATCATTGTCTCTAAATCTTGATTTGTTGCTGCTATAACACGAACATCAATTTTACTGGTTTTCGTTCCGCCGACTCGCTCAATCTCCCGTTCCTGGAGAACACGGAGCAATTTCGCCTGCATGGCCATAGTCATATCACCGATTTCGTCAAGAAAGATTGTACCACCATTAGCAAGTTCAAATTTCCCCGGTTTCCCCCCCTTACGGGCACCGGTAAAAGCTCCCTCATCATAGCCGAACAATTCGGACTCCAGCAGATTTTCCGGTACAGCTGCACAATTCACTTTAATTAGCGGCCCCTGGCGGCGGGAACTTGCATTATGAATAGCATGAGCAAACAGCTCTTTGCCTGTGCCACTTTCCCCTAATACCAGTACTGTCGAAGCTCCTTTAGCCGCTTTAGTGGCGATACTCTTCAGCCAGAGCATCTTCTCGCTATTACCGATAATTCGCTCTACCGTATATTTACCGCCATGCACTTTACGCAATTCTTCTTTGTAATATTCCAGTTCTGATTGAAGGGTGTTCAGCTTGCGAGCTAAAAGCTTGAAGTCTTTTAAGTCTTTAAACAGCACTTTGCCGACTGCTCCCACTACTTCACCGTCTTTTATAATGGGAATACGGCTTACAATAACATTATTTTCACCGATACGCTGCAGCTCACCCAGTTCAGCCTTACCGGTTTGAGCTACGACGTGCATACGCGTATTCGGAATGACATCCGTTATGTGTTTACCAATCATGATGCGGGAATCAACTCCGAGGAACTCCCCATATGCTTGGTTGATCATCGTAATATAGCCGCTTTTATCAACAACTACTATCCCTTCAAAAATACTTTCAATTGCCGATTCAAGCGTGCTCTTCAGGCTTTTTACCGTTTCCAATTCGGCCGCAATTGCTTGTAATTCTGTAATATCCTGAAAAACCCCGACAGCCCCAATTACTTTATTGTTTTTAGTAATTGGGGAACGATTGGTTACAATTTGACATTTACCAAGGTATTGTTGTTGGTTTAACTCTGCAACTCCGGTTTTCAGCACACGCTGCAAACCGGAGTTGGGAATGACTTCCTCTACATAGCATCCCAAAACGGAATCCGCGCTTAATCCTGTAATATATTCTGCTGCCGGATTAAAGATCGTGATAATTCCATCGGGATTAGTGGCTATAACGCCATTACAAACGGAATGAAGCACGGCCTGCATTTCATCAGCCAAAAAAACAGATCGTTCTGATAAGTACTTTACCAAATCTGTCCTGTTTATAATGCCAATGGGTTTCTTGTCCCCATTGACGACGGGAAAACAGCTATATCGGTAAATCTCATTTCTATGAGGCAATTGATTCGCTGTCATGTTCTCCGACAACGTAAAAACATCAACTGTCATCATGGAACGCACAGAACAATCAGGAGTATCATCAGCAAGTGCTTTTGTAAAGTGAGATTTTGTTATTAATCCTATTAAGCGGCCGTGATCATCAATGACCGGAGCGCCATCCATAATCGCCTTACTAAAAATTACCGCTGCCTGCCGCATAGTCATATCAGGCCGGACAGTTACAACCTGCGTACTCATTATATCCCGTATCCGCATAAGCTCCTCCTTATTCCACTGCACAATCGATTAGACACCATTATATCAGAAACCTTCCCATTTGTATGTTTTTTTAGACATAACAGACAAAAAAAATAACCTCGCCATTTGGCGAGGTTATTTTAAAACACTTTATAATGTGCAGGCTCCGTCAACACTAAGCACGGTTCCGTTGATATATTTTGCATCATCAGATGCCAGGAAGGCAAATGCAGCTGCAATTTCTTCCGGCTCGCCAAGGCGGCCAGCAGGAACTTTAATGATGATTTTATCATTCAATACTTGCTCAGGAATCTTTTTAACCATATCAGTACCAATAAAACCAGGAGCAACGCAATTAAAGCGCAGACCGTTTTTAGCCATTTCTTTGGCCCATGATTTGGTCATACCGATTACGCCCCATTTAGTAGCAGCATAATTGGTCTGTCCCAAATTGCCATAAATACCAACTACTGACGAGGTAGTAAGTACAACGCCTGATTTTTGTTCCAGCAGGAACGGCAAAACGGCGGAAGTACAATTGAATACGCCTGTCAGGTTAACAGAAATAACTGCATCCCAAGTTTCCTTGGTCATTTTTTTCATCATCGCATCTTTAGTAATACCAGCATTATTGATCAAAACATCAACGCGTCCAAAGGCTTCCACAGCCTTATCCACCATAGCCTTAGTGCTATCTGGATTTGTTACATCAACTTGAACATATACAGCTTCTGCGCCTTTAGCCTTTACTTCTTCTACAGTAGCAGCTCCATCCGCAAAATCGGCAATCACTATTTTGGCACCTTCTTCAGCAAAACGTAAAGCAGTTGCTTTACCAATTCCGCCAGCTCCACCAGTAATAATCGCTACTTTGTCCTTTAAACCTCTCATGTACATCTTCCTCCTGCAGTTATCAATTTCTGAACCCTATTATTTACAATGACGCGTTATTACATTCACTGTCACATCCGGCTCAGATTCATCATCCATTTATTATGCAACTATCGTGCCAATAAAAAAAAAGCCCTTAGTTATCAGTAATTCTGCTCTTTTCAACAATAGGAGTATACAGAAATCCATAATTTTGTATATTTTTATGTACACAAGTGTCTATCTTCTTAGCCAGCATATGTGTAAATAAAAATGCCGTACTCTTGTGAGTACGGCATCCTTATTTATTTCTTCATTACAGTAGCTTTTCCGTCTGTCACAATTTTACCTTCTTGATTTGTAACAGTAGTCTTCAATACCAGCCGATTTTTTGCTTCAATCTTTTCCACTACTTCAACAGTAGCCGTTATGGTATCACCGATTTTAACCGGAGCTTTGAAAGAAAGTTCCTGACCGAGGTAAATGGTATTTGCTCCCGGTAAGGTAGTTCCAAGGACTGCCGATATAAAGCCTGCTGATAACATGCCGTGAGCAATACGCTCTTGGAACATCGTTGTTTTAGCAAATTCAGCATTAACATGAACAGGATTGAAATCGCCCGTTATACCAGCAAAGCCATACACATCATACTCACTTACTGTTTTTGCCATACTGGCTTTATCACCAATTTGAATATCAGCAAATTTTACGTCTTGGATCATATGCTTAGCTCCTTTTCAACGGGGCTTATCGACTTAAGCCTGCCGTATTTTCTTAAATTCTGCAATCATAACAGGAAGCACTTCCGTTACATCACCAACAATACCATAATCAGCTACTTTGAAAATAGGTGCATCTGCATCCTTGTTAATAGCAATGATGATATCAGAGGAAGACATACCGGCGATATGCTGAATCGCTCCGGAAATACCGCAGGCAATATAAATCTTCGGTCCAACCGTTTTGCCGGTTTGGCCAACTTGATGAAGAGCGGGTTTCCAGCCGGCATCAACAGCCGCACGTGATGCACCTACCGTACCGCCAAGGACTTCAGCCAGGTCTTCAATCAATTGGAAGTTTTCCAGCTTGCACATACCACGTCCGCCCGATACAATGACTTCCGCTTCTTCCAAATTGCATGAAGCTGCCGATACTTGTAACAGCTCAATGAATTTGGTCCGAATATCTTCTGCTTTTACTTTGCTTGCTACTCGAACGATTTCACCAGTCCGGTTGAAATCCTGTACAGGACGTTTAAATACTTTCGGACGGATGGTTCCCATTTGCGGACGATGCTCTGGACACAAAATGGTTGCCATAATATTGCCGCCAAAGGCAGGACGAGTCCATGCTACCAAGCCGGTTTCCGCATCGATATCCAGATTGGTGCAGTCTGCGGTTAATCCGGTTCCAATACGGCAAGCCACACGCGGCCCTAGATCACGGCCGTCATTCGTTGCTCCCATCAGAATAACACTCGGTTTATAAGTGGTAATCAGATCAGCAAGGGCAGTGGTAAAACCATCTGTGCTGTAATGACTGTATTCTGCTCCTTCAACCAGATAGATTTTGTCAGCACCACTGGCAAAAACATCTTTCGTTAAAGACTCTACCTGATTGCCAATTAACACACCAGCCAGTTCCTGCCCCATGGCATCAGCCAGTTTGCGGCCTTCACCTAGAAGTTCATGCGAAACTCCACGAATGTGTCCTTCAGCCTGCTCAATGAATACCCAAACACCTTTATACTCTTTTTTATCCATTGCTACTGTCTTTTCTTCTTCTTCCCGAACAATTGTGCTGACCGGGCAAGTCTCGATGCATGCTCCACAGGCAGTACAAGCCTCTGTTATAAAGGCTTTGTCATTATCCTGCATCTCAATAGCACCGAACGGACAGACAGCGACGCAAGCGCCGCAACTGATACATTTATCTTGAATTACTACAACTGCCATTTCGTTATTTACCCCCCTCTTAGATAATCTTTGCTTCAGATAGTTTTTGAATGAGTATTGCTACCGACTCGCGAGCGCTGTCAGTTTCAATAATTTCACCTTGTGTCCGCTGCGGAGGGGTAAAAATGCGACGCACCTGTGTAGGAGAACCTTTCAGACCTAGACGTTCAGGATCTACTTCCACATCGTTAACTGTAATGACAGGAATTTCTTTGCGATTAGCTTTCATCGTTCCCTTTACAGTTGGGAAACGGGGCTCATTAATCGATTTTACAACAGTCAACAGTACGGGCAGTGAGGTTTCAATTACTTCATAACCCTCTTCATGTTCCCGTTCAATCCGGACAACACCCTCATTCACTTCTACCTTTGCAACATAAGTGACTTGAGGAATATCAAGATATTCTGCAATTTCAGGACCTACCTGGGCAGTATCGCCATCAATAGCCTGCTTACCGCAAATAATCATATCAAAGCTTCCCAGCTTACGGATGCCGGCAGCTAATGTATAGCTGGTAGCCAGCGTATCAGCACCGCCAAAAGCGCGGTCACTGATCAAATAGGCTTCATCTGCTCCCATTGCCAAGCACTCTTTCAAAGCATCTTTCGCCTGGGGCGGTCCCATAGAAATAACGACAACCTTGCCGCCGTGCTTTTCTTTCAATTGCAGAGCTGCCTCAACAGCATTCTTGTCAAAAGGATTGACAATACTAGGCACCCCTTGACGAATTAGTGTATTTGTTTGTGGGTCAATTTTGACCTCGGTGGTGTCAGGCACTTGCTTGACACATACCAAAATATCCATACTATATGCCTCCTGTTATGATGATTAGTGCGTAAAATTGCTATTACCGCAACAGTGCTCCGGAAATGACCATTCTTTGAACCTGATTTGTACCTTCGTAAATTTGTGTAATCTTGGCATTTCTCATCAGGCGTTCAACCGGATACTCGCAAGTGTAGCCATAGCCGCCAAATATTTGTACAGCATCAGTTGTAACTTCCATTGCAATATCGGAAGCATATAACTTAGCCATAGCAGCTTCTTTCGAATAAGACAATCCTTGATCCTTGTTCCAGGCAGCTTTATAAACCAATAAACGGGCTGCTTCCACTTTTGTACCCATATCAGCCAGCATGAAGGCAATAGCCTGATTGCTAGCAATAGGTTTGCCAAATTGTACACGTTCTTTGGAGTATTTTACTGCATGATCAAGCGCCGCTTGAGCAATTCCCAGTGCCTGAGCAGCAACACCAATACGGCCGCCATCAAGTGTAGTCATGGCAATTTTGAAGCCATCACCCTCTTTGCCCAGCATGTTTGCTTTCGGTACTCTCACATCTTGGAATACAAGTTCCATTGTAATGGAGGAATGAATACCTAATTTATGTTCTTTTTTACCAAACGTAAAACCAGGCATGCCTTTTTCAAGAATAAAAGCGGTAATCCCTTTGACTCCCTTGGATTTATCGGTCATAGCAAAAACGATATAAGTTTCTGCTTCACCAGCATTGGTGATAAAAATCTTACTGCCATTAATGATATAATCATCGCCGTCAGCAACAGCCACTGTTTGCTGAGAAGCGGCGTCTGTACCAGCATTTGCTTCTGTTAGGCCAAATGCTCCCATATGAGTGCCTTCCAGAATAGGACGCAGGAATTTTTCTTTTTGTTCTTCTGTGCCATAAGCATAGATCGGCCAAGCACAGAGAGATACGGTAGCAGACAGCGTAATGCCTACACCATCATCCACTTTGGATAACTCTTCAATTGCTAAAACATAGCTCAGATAATCGCTGTCGGCACCGCCGTATTTTTCCGGGAAGCAAATACCGTTAAGCCCCATTTCCCCCATGGCATCAGCTAAGGAACGGTCAAATATACTTTGCTCATCCCGCTCGGCAACACCTGGTGCCACTTCTTTCTCAGCGAATTCGCGCACCATTTTTTGCATCATTTTCTGCTCTTCAGTTAATTGAAAAAACATACTAACTCCTCCTTTTAATTTCATTATTCGCCTCTTTTGAGACTAATAATCACAAGATTACTTAGTGAAAAAAATCACTTATGTTTTTTGAATGAGTGCCAATAGCGTGTCACCATTGGCACTCACCGGTTAACAGTTTATAGACGTTCTATAACGGTGGCAACACCTTGGCCGCCGCCGATGCACAGTGTAGCCAAACCAATCTTCGCTTGGCGCAGCTCCATTGCATGTAATAATGTTACAAATATACGGGCACCGCTGGCACCAATCGGATGACCCAAAGCAATTGCGCCGCCGTGAATATTAACTTTTTCACGTACAAATTCCAGTTGTTTGCCTACAGCAAGGAATTGAGCGGCAAATGCTTCATTGGCTTCGATCAAATCAAGATCCTTAACAGTAAGTCCAGCTTTAGCCAGCGCTTTTTGAGTAGCAGTTACAGGGCCGATACCCATTACACTAGGATCAACACCGCTCGAAGCATATCCGCGAATGCGGGCCAATGGTTTAAGTCCCAGTTGTTTTGCTTTGTCAGCAGACATAATGACAAGAGCTGCAGCGCCGTCATTAATGCCAGAAGCATTACCGGCAGTGACAGAACCGTCTTTTTTGAACGCAGGTTTCAGGCCGCCAAGTTTTTCGGCAGTGGTGCCTGCTTTGGCGTATTCGTCAGTATCAAATACGACATCGCCTTTTTTACCTTTTATGGTTACGGGAAGTATTTCTTTTTTGAAAGCACCGCTTTGAATAGCCTTAATTGCTTTTTCCTGCGATTCATAAGCCAGTTGATCCTGGTCTTCGCGGCTGATTCCATATTGAGCTGCAACATTTTCTGCAGTGATGCCCATATGGTAGTCATTAAATGCGCACCATAAACCATCCTGAATCATGGAGTCCACTAATTTGCCATGGCCCATACGATAACCGGAGCGGGCTTTATCCAGCAAATAAGGGGAATTTGTCATGCTTTCCATGCCGCCGGCAACAACGATTTCAGCATCTCCTGCCATAATGGACTGAGCTGCCAAATTAACTGCTTTCAAACCGGAGCCGCACACTTTATTGATAGTCAATGCAGGAACTTCAATTGGCAGTCCAGCTTTTAAGGTCGCCTGGCGTGCAGGATTTTGTCCCAAACCGGATTGGAGGACATTCCCCATAATAACTTCATCAATACTCAAGCCCTCAGCACCAGCGCGTTGAAGAGCTTCCTTAATAACCAACCCGCCCATTTCAGTCGCCGACAAAGGGGACAATGAGCCGTTAAAACTACCAATAGCAGTGCGAACCGCACTAACGATTACTACTTCTTTCAAACGAAAACACCTTCCTTAGACGTAAAGTTTCACTTAGTATGACCATTATAAGTATCTATTTGCCATTACTGGTGTAATTCCTGTTAGTTGTAAATATTTTCTTACAGCTTCTTACAGTTTTAAACCCATAAGTTTATCTTCAAAAATAGCTGCATCCATGATTTTTAGGTTTTCCGCAATGATTGGTTTGAAGTCCATAAGAGCCAATATGTCCTTCTCCAGGTCAACCCCAGGTGCAATTTCAATCAACGTCATGCCTTTTTCTGTCAGAGTAAATACGGCACGTTCCGTAATATACATGACCGGCTGATCGACTTTCTTGGCGTAGTCGCCGCTGAACGTAATTTGTTCAACGTGATCCAGGAACTTTTTCGCTTTACCTTCGGTAAGAATATTAAGCTTGCCATTAGCAACCTCTACTTTAAGCCCACCGGCTGTAAAGGTTCCGCAGAAGACTACCTGTTTGGCATTTTGCGTAATATTGATGAAGCCGCCGCAGCCAGCCACACGGCCTTTGAACTTACTAACGTTAATATTGCCGTGCTGATCGGTCTCAGCTAACCCTAAATAAGCAAGATCAACGCCGCCGCCATCATAAAAATCAAACTGATATGGCTGATCCAGAATAGCCTCTGCATTAGTTGCCGCACCGAAGCTTAATCCTCCAGCAGGAACCCCGCCAACCGGTCCAACCTCAACAGTCAGAGTCATCATATGCCCGATACCTTCTTCATTAGCAACAACAGAAACACCTTCTGGCATCCCTATTCCTAAGTTAACTCTGGCATTAGGGATAAGTTCCATTGCGGCACGGCGGGCAATTACCTTGCGCTCGTCCAGAGCCAGTGGAGCAATACCAGTTAAAGGAATACGGGTTTCACCGGAATAAGCCGGGTTATACTGCTCACTGAAAGTCTGCATATGTGCTGCAGGATCATCAGCTACAACTATATAGTCAACGCTAATTCCAGGAAGCTTAACATGCTTAGGATTAATAGAGCCATTTGCTACAATACGCTCTACCTGAGCAATAACGATACCGCCTGAGCTTTGCGTTGCCTGGGCAATTGATAATATCTCCACTGATGCGGCTTCACGCTCTATGGAAATGTTTCCTTTTTCATCGGCACTCGTACCGCGTACAAGAGCTACATGTACAGGAAAGGGTTTATACCAGAGCCATTCTTCTCCGCCCAATTCGATTACTTCAACCAGGTCTTCTTTTGTTACATCATTAATTTTACCGCCCTCAACACGAGGATCGCAGAAAGTATTGAGACCGACTTTCGTAATAACGCCAGGCTTACGGCCAGCTACATTACGGAACCAATGCGTCAAGGTTCCCTGCGGGAAGTTATAGGCTTCGATTTTATTCTCTACTGCCAATTTACCCAGCTTAGGAGCCAAATTCCAATGCCCGCCTACGACGCGCTTGACCAGACCTTCATGTCCAAGATGATTAAGACCACGGTCTTTGCCATCCCCTTGTCCGGCACAATATACTAATGTGAGATCACGAGGCGCTCCTTCAGCAAGAAATCGTTTTTCTAAGGCAGTTGTTAATGCTTCCGCATGCCCAATGCCGACAAATCCACTCGTGGCAACGGTAACGCCATCTTGAATCAGCTTGACGGCTTCTGAAGCAGTAATAATTTTTGCCATGGGTTTCACACTCCCTTGTAATATTGTCATTTATTTTATTATGCAATTATCATGCCAAATTTACAACAACATAAACCTTCAGTTAAAACAAGCCTTTTTAGGTTATTAAATTCACAAACTTGTAACCAACTAACGGTTCACTGTATATTTTTATGAACACTGGTGTCTATTTTATTATACACGCAGTGTCTAGGCAGGATTTTATTATTACCTTCTTGAATAACTATTACCAGGTAAAAAATTTGCTAAATATTATACTAAAATCCTGATTCATGCAAGCATTCACCTCCAAATAGCATAATATATCAATTTTTGAATGACTTGGCATGGTATTTGCATAAGTATAATATGCAATCATCTCACGGCCCTGCCGGAGCCTGATAAAGCAATAATCAATAAGGAGGTGTTGGATTCACATTTCTTAGTTTAGGCCTTATATCAAAATTATTTTATAGGAGGTAGTTCATCAATGGAAGTTATTGGCATTCTTCTTAGTTTGTTTTTGTTAATGTTCTTTGCCTATCGTGGCTTTTCCGTTATTCTATTTGCTCCTGTCTTCGCTCTACTGGCAGCTTCAATGTCGGGTCTGTCCCTCATGCCTGCCTACACTGAATTATTCATGGCTAAAGCAGTTACCTACGTAAAATCATTCTTCCCCGTATTTATGTTAGGTGCTGTTTTCGGAAAAGTGATGGAAGATACCGGTTTAGCTAAAGGTATCGCCCACTCCATTATTAAAGGATTAGGCAAAGAGCGGGCCATATTAGCAGTTGTTCTCTCTGCTTCGGTCCTAACGTATGGCGGCGTAAGCCTCTTCGTAGTAGTATTTGCAGTATATCCTTTTGCCGCTGCTTTATTTAGAGAAGCCGATATTCCCAAACGCCTTCTACCCGGTACCATTGCATTAGGTGCTTTTACCGCAACAATGGACTCTTTCCCCGGCACACCCCAAATACAAAATCTGATCCCTACCAATTTCTTTGGCACTAACGGCTATGCTGCACCAATATGCGGTCTGCTCGGTGGTATCGCCATTTATTTCATTGGTATGTGGTATATGGAAAAACAACGTAAAGCTGCTGCTGCTGCCGGCGAAGGTTATGGCGCACACACGCTTAACGAACCAGAAGTAAAAACCAACGAAGGAACCCTTCCTTCCTGGCAGGTTGCAATGCTGCCGCTCCTGACCGTTCTTGTCGTTAACTTTATTATGACCCGTTTCAGCTGGGACCCTACTATACTACAACCTTTCCTGGCAATGAAACTCCCGCTTACTGCTGCTGCAGTAAAAAATGTAGTTAGTATCTGGGCTCTCATTATTGCACTTGTTTGCGGTATCCTTTTGGCAATTGCCCTTGGATTCTCCCGTCTTCCCCAAGGCGGCTTGGCAAAATCGCTTAACGCCGGTGCAATCGGATCTCTTCTGGCTATCATGAATACAGCTTCCGAAGTTGGTTACGGCAACGTTATCGCTTCACTTAGCGGCTTTAAAGCCATTTCAGGCGCTTTACTGGGTATTAAGGTTGGCGGTTCACCGCTTGTTTCCGAAGCAGTCAGCGTTACCACACTGGCTGGTATTACCGGTTCCGCTTCCGGCGGTATGTCAATCGCCCTTGACTTAATGGCAAAAGACTGGCTGGCATGGGCTAACCAAATCGGCATGTCCCCTGAAATTCTGCATCGTGTAGCCTCCATGGCTTCCGGTGGTATGGACACCCTGCCACACAATGGTGCGGTTATCACCCTGCTTGCAGTATGCGGATTAACACACCGCGATTCATACCGTGATATTTTTGCGATTACCTGCATCAAAACCGCAATGGTTTTTGCAGTCATTATCTTCCATTCTATTACCGGTATTCTATAAACCTATAAAAAAGCCTGTGTACTTTTTTGAAAAGTACGCAGGCTTTTTTTTCTTTTATCAACTTTTGCTAAACCGTGGTTATTTGTAGCACTCTTATCCACACGCTGGTATAATAATAAGCGGTGTCTGTTTTTTGCCCAGGAGGTGCTTATGATAACTTCGAAAAAAATACGCCGCTACATTCTGGCTCTCACCCTTTTGGTGTTCATCGTTGTTGAAATTCCGATTATTGCAGTCGGCCAGTTCTCGGCACCAGAGCCTGGAGATGTAATTATAGTGCTCGGAGCAAAATTAATTGGTACGGAACCAAGCACCATGCTGCGCTTACGTCTCGACGAAGCGATCCGCCTCTACCGCGCAGGCTACGCTCCCTTTATCATTGTGAGCGGTGCCCGGGGATCGGATGAAGAGGTCAGTGAAGCGGCCGCCATGCGCGACTACCTCATCCTCCAAGGGATCTCAGCTGATCACATACTATTGGAGGATGCATCGTTTAATACGTATCAAAACTTGGTTAACTCTTATGCAATTATGAAACAGGCAGGGCTGACAAAAGCCATTATTGTCTCGAACTCATCCCATATCAGACGTTCGTTAGTGCTGGCTCACAGTATTGGGATGAATGCCAGCGGGGCTCCCGCTCCTATGGCGAACAACGCTTACTTGACAGCAAAACAATATCTCCGCGAAGGGGCAGCAATGCTGTCGCTCGGTTTTTTAAAGTGATCCAACAAGGCATGTAAAGCTACCTGATCGATAAAAACAGTCAGCATCAACAGATGCTGACTGTTTCTTTTCCCAATAATGTCTCGATCTCCTCCAGCGCTTTTTGCGAAGGATCAATCCAGTACCGGGACTCTGTCTTTATTACTCTTCCAGTACTGCTTAAGCAAAAGTAAACGGTTGATTTACCACGATTAGCAGTCAACACTTGTTGAAGCTTCTCAATAATTTCCGTTGTTTCATTTTTTTTCTCAATCCGGATACGTACTGCATTTTCAACGGTATCTAACGGTTTAATGTCCTGCACAAGGACTTTACTGCCTTCCTCATTTACTGACAGGCGGCCCGCAATAATTACTGCCATATCAGGAGCCAGCAGACGGCTTACCTTGTTAAAGACCCTTGGGAAAACGATAACTTCAATTTGACCGGTAAAATCCTCCAACGTAACAAAGCACATCATGTCACCGGTCTTCGTTGTCAGCCGCTTAGCAGCAGCAATTAAACCACCAATACGAACCGGTTGTCCTTCCGTGTTATCTCCGGAAGACAATTTTTCAATCGGAGTAAGGCTTTGCATTTTTTCACGAAAGCGATCAAGCGGATGCCCTGTTACATAAAAGCCAATAATTTCTTTTTCCATTGCCAAAATGTTTTCCTGTAACAATTCAGGAATATCCGGATAGATTACGTCAGCCGCCTCTACCGTATCTTCTCCGAATAACCCTAGCTGACCACTTGATAAATCCCTTCTCCGCAGAGCAGCCATATCAACGGCTTGTTCCAGTACGGCCAAGAGCTGCGACCTTTTCTTCCCCAATGAATCAAAAGCACCGCATTTAATTAAGCTTTCAATAACACGTTTATTAGCAAGCCGCATATCTACACGGCTGCAAAAATCAATAATTGAAGTAAACTTACCGGCTTCTTCCCGTACTGCCATAATACTGGCAATAGCATTTGCCCCGACATTCTTAACGCCCGCCAATCCAAAGCGGATATCCTGTCCATCTACTGTGAATCCCGTACCACTCGCATTGATATCCGGTGGCAGCACGGCAATTCCCATGCGACGGCATTCTTCAATGTAAAAACCGATTTTATCATTTACGCCCATAACACTGGTCAGAAGAGCGGCCATAAACTCTGGCCGGTAATGAGCCTTGAGCCAGGCCGTTTGATAGGCTACTAACGCATAAGCGGCGCTATGTGATTTGTTAAACCCATAATCACCAAAGTGAATCATAAGGTCAAAAATTTCCTGGGCAATCTTGCGGTCAATATTTTGGGCAGCTGCCCCTTGCAAAAAGGCATCCTGCTGAGCAACTAGGACATCATGCTTTTTTTTCCCCATCGCCCGCCGCAGCAAATCCGCCTGGCCAAGCGTAAAACCACCCATGAGCGACGCAATCTGCATAACTTGCTCCTGGTACAATATCACGCCAAAGGTATCTTTTAAAACCGATTCCAGTATCGGATGCAAATATTGTATTTCTTTTTTACCATGCCGGCCCGCAATAAAATCAGCAACCATGCCACTGCCGAGAGGGCCAGGCCGGTATAGAGCTACCAGAGGAATGAGATCATTAAAATGCTCCGGTTTCAGCTCTTTTACCAAGTTGGTCATACCAGACGACTCCATTTGAAAAACACCGGCAGTCTCACCATGTGCCAGCATTAAGCAAGCCGTGCTGTCATCAAGCGGAATTTTTTCAATATCAATTGTAATTCCGCGATTTTTGCGGATAAGCTCCAGAGCATCGCCAATAACCGTCAATGTTCTGAGTCCGAGCAAATCCATTTTGAGCAGGCCAATTTCTTCAATTCTGTCTTTGTCAAATTGAGTAGTCAGAAAGCCCTCAGCCGAATTTTGCAGCGGAACATGCTGTGTTAATGGATATTTGGATATAACCAGCCCTGCAGCATGCGTGGACGCATGGCGCGGCAGGCCTTCCACTGCCATTGCAAAATCAAGCAGCCTCTTAATCAGCGGTTCACTATCATAGCTCTGTTTTAATTCTTTGCTGATCTCCAGACTGCGTTTTAACGTAATTCCCAATTCATTAGGCACCAGCTTAGCGATACGGTCTACATCACTATACGTCATATTCAGCGCCCGTCCAACGTCGCGAATAGCCGCTTTGGCCGCCATTGTACCAAATGTGATAATCTGGGCTACCCGATCCGCACCATACCGGGCAGAAACATATTCAATAATTTTGCTGCGCCGCTCATAACAAAAATCAATATCGATATCCGGCATGGTAACCCGGTCAGGATTTAAAAAGCGCTCAAACAATAGACCATATTGCAAAGGATCAATACTGGTAATTCCTAAAAGATAAGATACAAGGCTGCCAGCTGCCGATCCCCGTCCCGGGCCAACCGGAATCTTCTGCTCACGGGAGTAATTTACAAAGTCCCATACAATCAGAAAATAGCTGGAATAGCCCATTTTCTCAATAACAGCTAGCTCATATTCCAACCGATCCTGAATCTCTTGCGTAATTTCACGGTAACGCCAGAGAAGCTTTTCTTCGCATAGCTGACGTAAATACGCCTGAGCATTTTGTCCTTGCGGAACTGGGAATTCAGGCAAGTGGAGGACACCAAACTCAAAAGCGACATTACAGCGTTCTGCAATACGCAGTGTATTGGCTAATGCCTCCGGATAGGCGTCAAAAAGCTTCTCCATTTCTGCCGTACTTTTTAGGTAAAACTCATTCGAGGGAAACCGCATCCGATTTTCTTCGTCAACTGTTTTACCCATCTGAATACATAACAACACATCATGGCTTTCCGCATCTTCCTGGCGAACGTAGTGCAAATCATTTGTCGCAACCAAACCAATGCCTAGTTCTCCAGCTAATTCAATTAACTGGACGTTAACCCGCTTTTCTTCCTCCATTCCATGATCCTGCAGTTCAAGAAAGAAGTTGTCTTTGCCAAGTATGTCGCAGTACTCCTCAGCGATTGCCCGCGCCCCCGCCGCATCTCCTTTTAAAAACGCCGCCGGAACTTCCCCGGCGATACAGGCACTTAAGCCAATGAGACCTTCGCTATAGGTCCTGAGTATTTCCCGGTCAATACGGGGTTTGTAGTAAAAACCCTCTGTGTAGCCCCTCGATACCAATTCAATTAGATTCCGGTATCCTTTTTCATTTTCTGCTAGTAATACAAGATGATAATAGGCTTCTGTATCCGCTCCAGCACTTTTCTCCATCCGGGAGCGGGGCGCTATATATACTTCGCAGCCGATAATCGGCTTAATCCCCTGCTTTAACGCTTGTTTATAAAAATCGACAGCACCATACATGCAACCGTGATCGGTTATTGCAATAGCCGGCATGCCCAGCTCTTTGGTCCGGGTGATTAAATCTTTGATTCGGCTGGCACCATCAAGCAAACTATACTCCGTGTGTACATGGAGGTGAACGAAATTATCCATGAGTAAATCTCCCTTAAACTAACCTCTATTCGATTATTTTCGCTATAAAACTGCATATTCCTCTCCACTTGCATATTAAGAGAACATATAGAGCCTGGTAAAAAACAAATGCTTTACTACATAAAAAAACCGGAACACAAACGGCAAAAACTAGTGCCATTTGTGTCCCGGCCTATAGAAAACTACCCGTGCTACCCTCGTATTGCCCGTGCCATTCGATTTCTTTTACCATCCCGGGATTTTCTTTCATCGAAGCCAGGAAAGTAGAACCTCTGTCGACGTTCTCCAGATAAGCGGGTGGAATGAGCTAAGCATACGATAATGCTTAGCAGCGCCCAAATACCGGCAAATATGCGACCCGCAGCAGAAGTCAGGAATTCAGGTAACGCCAACGCAAACAACATCAGCATAGCCGTCAACGTTACAAGACTCAGAAGCGAGCCAAATCTGGATATCTTGGTTTTGAATAATGATTTCATACAAAACACCTCACAGCCTGCCTAATATCCAAAACTACGACTTCACTTGAATTATATTCCTGTACGCCTTTAACTATTACCATTATTATCAATATTATGTATGTCTGCAGATACTGCCGGCTTATTCCTGCGCTGAATGCAGATAATTTTTAATGCAGTAAAAATAGTACGCAGCGGCTAACAGATCTGCCGCCCCTCCAGGACTAATATTCTTTTGAATCAAAGCTTCATCCCACTCACTAATCAACTGCCGCCCCTTATCAGTCATCATCCCCCCGCAGCCAAGGATACCGGCCGCTTGCTGCTGAACACTGGACAGCACCTGCAAATTGTGTCTATTCAAAATTGTCGTATCCTGAGTTGAAGCAATCAGGGCAATCAACGTATCCACCATGGCATCATTTACAGACAAACCTGCTGCTAATGCCTGCTCCAGGCGGGGAAGAGCAGTTGTAACCAGAATAGTTAAACCAGACTCAAGTTCGCCTCGTATACCAGTAATACCATAGGCAAGAAACAGTCGTTCTCCTGCTGTCAATTTACGGTCCGGTTTTATTTGCTGCAGCGGGGCCAATTCCTGTGATACAAGCCCCTGACACATCGCAGCAACTGTTTGCAAAATACCTTCAACGGAAGCGGAATTACCCATTTTGCGCATATGATGGGCAGTAGCTGCTGTTGCAATTCCCAGAAGGAAAAGCAAGCCCTTTTGTGTATTTACGCCCTTTGTGGCGGCAAACATTGCCCTTTCCCCATCTTGACCGATTTTTCTCAGGACAGGCAACAACGCAGTGCTTTCACCGGTATGATTCCAACCAGCCAGCGTACAGCGAAGCAGCGATGAAACCAAAGCACTGCTGCTGTGAATAAAAGTAAAAAAATCCATATCGCGATGAGCACCGGAATTGAAGCGGTCGACCAAGCCTGGAGCAGGTGAGCAGGCTACTTCCGCCAGCATTGCCTCTAAGGCCTTTGAAGCAATATATACAACCTTTTCCGGAACAACCTGCGTTTGCTCGCTGTAAAACGATACTAGCAGCTCCTTAACAGCGCTCATTACCTCTTCGGACTGGTGCGCCTGGGAGCGAACACATTCCACTGCCGGCCGCTCGCAAACCATACAGGAGCGGCGAGGAAGCTGATAACCATCTCTGCTGATTAAGTTTCCCTGTGAGTCAAATACATCAATATCAAGCAGTCGACCGGATTTGAACTCCTTTTCAATTTCAATGGCTATTTTTTTACACTGATGAGCATCTCCACGAACTGAGACAAGCACAACCGGGCCGGTATTCCAATGAAAAATCCGTTCTTCACTCAACAGGAATTCGTGCTCGGCGAATCTCAGCTGCAGTTCACGAAGCGCAAAATAGACCAGCTGAACTGTGTCGCCGGTATATTTTCGGCTCCCCGGCATGTTAACCGTCAGACTAATCAATGCGTCTCCCTGCGCAGAATACTTCAAGCGCATCTCACGCTGCGCCTCTGCCCGGTATTCTCTGCTATCCAGAACCTCTTGCAATGTTACTTCCCTAAACGTATTCATAAGACTTTAGACACTCCTAGATTCGTTTTAATTTAAACCGGTGCACCGGCCTGCCAACAGTTAAATAGTCCATGGTCCTTACTACCTGCCCCTGATCAAGCATATATTCCAAATAACGGCGTGCAGTCACGCGCGAAACACCGACCGTTGCCGCAACTTGCTCTGCTGATGCCGCTTCGTCCTGACTTACCAGAAAATTAATAATTAAGTCTCTTGTCTGGCTGTTAAAATTTTTAGGCATTTCGCCTGGCTCCTGAGTTATACGGCCGCTGCCGACAGCGATCAGTTCATCTATCTCATCCTGATTAAACCGTTCTTTTTCCTTTACCTTAAATCGGTTGTCACGGTAAGCTTCCAGCACCGCGCGGTACCGTTCAAATTTAAACGGTTTGGTAATATAGGCCACTACACCTTGCCGGATCGCTTTATTGACGGTTTGAACATCATCGGCGGCAGTAATCATGATGATATCAACGGGCTCATCCTGACTGCGTAAAGCATGCAATATGTCCACTCCATTCGTTTCCGGCAGATAATTATCGAGAATAACTACATCCGGCCTGGTCTTATTGATTTGCTCTACCGCTTCACTGCCGTTATAAACTAAACCGACAACTTGATAACCTTCTACTGCTTCTGTATATTTTTTATTAATTTCGGCTACCATCACATCATCTTCTATGATTAGCACATGAATATTTCTCATATTACCATCCTTGACTATACGGTATTGTGACCGCAAATTGGACCCCGCCCAGAGGCAAATTGCTTTGCACAATTGAACCTCCTATTAACTGCAGTTTTTCCGAAACTAATGCGAGCCCTAGTCCTCCGCCATCAGGTTTTGTGGTTACGCCCATTTGAAAAATTGTTGCTGCCACATCTTTATCTATCCATGGTCCTGAGTTCTGCACTAGGATGGTAAGCTCTGCCACATCCTGTAGAATACTGACGTAAATGAGTTTTTCTTCTGTATTTGCTAATGCTTCGATTGCATTCTGCAGTAAATTGCCCAGCACCAATACGATATCGCCGCTTGTCACATGAATGGGCAGCTCCTCTAAATAGCTTTCTGCATCAATGGAGAACTCAATGCCCTTCTCACGCATTACACTGGCTTTTCCCAATAACAAACCAAATATAACGGAATCACGTATCCGGCCGTTCAGCTGATTGAATAACCCTTGCCTGCTGATATTGCCATCTGTCGCAAAGCGAATAGCCTCGTCATATTGTCCAAGCTGAATAAGCCCGCTGATAGTATGCATTTTATTTTTAAATTCGTGTGTTTGCGCTCGTAAAATATCAACAAAACTATGAACTCCGGTGAGGGCCTCTGCCATACGATTCACTTCTGTCCGGTCTCTGAATGTAATAACTGCCCCGCTTACTTTCTGATCAACAATTATCGGCACGCTATTTGCTAAAATAATCGTATTGCCAACATAGTGCTCCTCATCATAAATAGCGCTACCGCTCCTAATGACTTCGTTAAGCCCGCTGCGGGGAATCAGATCATCAACCTGCTTGCCAATGACAGCCTGCTCCTCAATGCCTAAAACCTTGGCGGCCTCATTATTCACCAGCCGGATTCGCCCCTCAACATCAACTGCCACCACACCCTCACGGATCGCCTCCAGTGTAGCGGTTCTTTCCTTTAGTATTGTTGCTATTTCATAAGGTTCCAATCCAAATATGGCTTTTTTTACATTACCAGAAAGATATACGGCACCGGCTACACTGAACATTAGTCCCACGAACAGGGCAAAGAGTATTTGCTTAAAGCTTTCCATAAAGGTTTCGTTGATGTCTTTTAAGTAATAACCAACAGAAACAAAGCCGATTTGCAGTCCCGTATCGGGGTGAAAAATAGGTACATTAGCCCTCAATGAAGGCTCCAGACTCCCCTTACCGATATAAACATATTCGTTCCCCTGTAAAACAGGATCACGATATAAATTAGCCATCGGTGTTCCTATTTTTTCAGGTATGGGATACGAAAACCGAATTGCCTCCATATTACTGATTACAATAAAAGCCGCATCTGTTGCGACACGCCAGCGTTCAGCAAATGGCTGCAGAGTCTCAGACGGATTATCCGATAGCAGTGCCTGCTGCACATGAGGTACCCGAGCGACAACCTGGGCAATGGACATTGCTTTATCGGCAGTGCTGCTTTGAACATTCATACTTACATTTTGCGCTATTAATAAACCTGCGGTAATCAACACTAAAAAAACCATAATAACACTATGCAGCATAATTTTATGCTGTAGTTTAATTGTCGATAATGTAAACAGTTTACTTCACCTCAAAAACGTGATTCGACAAAAAAGCAAAAACATCCTGCACTTTTTTCTCTAGCATTCCCGATAGCATAAGAGACCATGAACCGTTTCCGGTTCATGGTCTCTCTTTATTCTCAATCGTCTGTCTGCTGATTTATTATCCTTTTTTCTTTACGTAGGTAGGTATGGATACAGCAAACAACTGCTTTTCAATTTGTGCATATTGAGGAAGATACATATAGATATTGTCTGAAATACGTTCTGCACTGCCATCAATTACAAAGGCCACACCACTCAGAAAATCGTGAATTCCTTGCAAAAGCTGCTGATCAACGTATTCATAATTGACCAAAACAGCCATATTATTCTTTAAGCAATCGGCCAAGAGGCGGACTTCATCTTCATTGCGTGGCGTAGCGATAAAAATCTTCAGCGCTGTAGGCACATGCACGCGCAACTGAGCTTTCCGTTCACGGATATTAACCTGCTCAAAATCAGCAGCACCTTCTACAGGCATTAGAAAATTAGTTAGTTTATCAATCAAACCATAGGCCATAAACTCGCCTCCACACAAACAAATTCACCATTATTTGGCAAATATTCGACAGACAATGAAATTTACCTTCCATATTTTTTAGTTCTTACAGATATTTTGCTAAAAAAAATAAAAAACGTGCAGCCCAGACAAGTTTGTACAAAGAATTTACTAAAAAACAAGGCAAGCTTCCGGCGAATCGCCAGGCTTGCCTTGTTTGAAAAAGAAAATTAACCTACACTGTTGTTCTTCCGTTCCCGGGCACGCAGATTTCTATCTAAAATCGCCTTCCGTAAACGAATACTCTTCGGTGTTACTTCAACCAGCTCATCATCGTTGATCCATTCCAACGCCTGTTCAAGACTGAGTATTCTGGGAGGAGTCAGGCGAACCGCCTCATCGGCCGAGCTGGAGCGCATGTTAGTAACATGCTTCTTCTTGCAAGGATTAACATCCATATCCAGTTCCCGTGCATTTTCGCCCACTACCATGCCGGCATACACTGACTGAACAGGAGAAATAAAGATCACACCGCGATCTTGTACGCTGTTAATTCCATAAGCCGTAGTTTCTCCATCTTCAAAAGCTACTAAAGCTCCCCGTGTACGTCCGGGAATATCGCCTTTAAACGGTGCATAACCATGGAAAACATGATGCATGATACCGTTGCCTTTTGTATTCGTTAAGAACTCAGAACGGAAACCGATCAGACCGCGGGCAGGAACAACAAACTCCATCCGCAAGTAGCCAGCAAGTTCTATCATATTGATCAGTTCAGCCCGACGGGTTCCCAATGATTCCATAACTGCGCCCATAAATTCCTGAGGCACGTCAATGGTCAGTAATTCCAATGGCTCGCATTTCTTGCCATTAATCTCACGATTAATAACTTTAGGTTTGCCTACTTGGAATTCATAGCCTTCCCGGCGCATTGTTTCAATCAATATTGCCAAGTGCAATTCACCGCGGCCCGCTACTTCAAAGGAATCCGCACTATCCGTTTCGGTAACGCTCATGCTGACATTTGTCTGCACTTCACGGAACAGACGGTCCCGTAAATGACGGGAGGTAACGAATTGACCTTCCCTGCCGGCAAAAGGACTGTTATTTACACTAAAAATCATTGACAAGGTTGGTTCATCAATATTAATTGCCGGTAATGCCTCAGGCCGTTCCGGATCAGCAATGGTATCGCCGATATTCACATCGTTCAGGCCGATGATTGCTACAATATCACCGAAAGCGGCTTCCTTCGCTTCTACCCGTTTTAAGCCTTCATACGTATACAGTCGGCCTATCCGCACCTTGGTTTCAGTAGCTCCATTGAGTACAGCAACCATTTGGCCACTGCTTACCGACCCCCGCATGATACGTCCGATAGCAACGCGGCCTACATACTCATCATAGTCCAGCGTGGTAACCATAATTTGCAATGGCCCGTCTATGTCCCCGTGAGGAGCAGGAATTGAATCGATCAACAATTTAAATAATGGCTCCAAGTTGGTACTTTCATCATCCATTTTCAGTTTTGCGATGCCATCGCGGGCAGCTGCCAAAACTACCGGGAAATCAAGCTGATCATCATTGGCTTCCAGCTCCATGAACAACTCTAAAACCTCATCATAAACATCATCCACCCGTTGATCAGGGCGGTCAATTTTATTAATGACTACAATTGCTTTTAGGTTTTGCTCGAGAGCCTTGCGTAGTACATATTTGGTTTGCGGCATAGGCCCTTCAAATGCATCTACCAGCAATAGTACTCCGTCAACCATATTGAGTACCCGTTCTACTTCACCGCCAAAGTCAGCATGTCCCGGTGTATCAACAATGTTGATTTTAACGCCGTTATGCATGACTGCCGTGTTCTTGGACAGAATGGTAATTCCCCGTTCACGCTCCAAATCATTGGAGTCCATAACCCGTTCTGCTACATGTTCGTTTGCACGGAAAACATTACTTTGTCTGAGCATGGCATCAACCAATGTTGTTTTGCCATGGTCAACGTGAGCAATAATTGCGACATTACGTAAATCGTTGCGTTTCACTAGCTACCTCCTGAAATAAACCCTACTTACTGAAGTTAAAAAGGATGCTGACAGAAGCATCCCTTTTAGTGTCAATACAAATGACTATATTATACTACTTGACGGCTGTCAATGCACAAAAGAAAATTTATTCTTATGCGATTTATTTCAACACCGCTCCGGTACTGCCAGATGTGACCAGTTTGGCATAACGGGCTAAATAGCCGGTAGTTACTTTAGGGGCAGGTTTTACCCATTCTCTCCGGCGTTTTTCCATTTCACTTTCATCAATTTTTACTGCCAGCTTACGGTTGGGAATATCAATTGTAATCATATCGTTATCTTGTATCAGACCGATCGGCCCGCCTTCGGCAGCTTCAGGCGATATATGTCCAATACAGGCTCCCTGCGTAGCACCGCTGAAACGCCCGTCTGTAAGCAGAGCTACCCGGAGTCCCATTCCAGTAATGACAGCTGTAGGATTCAGCATTTCTTTCATACCGGGACCGCCTTTAGGTCCTTCATAACGGATAACAACAACATCACCGTCATGAATTTTTTTGCCGATAATGGCCTCAATGGCCGCCTCTTCAGAATCAAATATTTTAGCCGGTCCTTCAAACATAAGCATGTTTTCGGCAACTGCACTTTCTTTGACTACAGCACCATCTGGAGCCAAATTGCCCATCAGAATGGCAATTCCACCGCGAGTACGATACGGTGCTTCTACCGTTTTAATAACATCGGATCTGGTGATAGCAGCAGCTTCCAGTCGATCACCAATTGTACCCGTAATTGTTAATGCATCTGTATGAATAATTCCCGTCTTCGTCAGCTCTTTCATTACTGCTGCAATGCCACCGGCTTCATTAAGATCTTGGATATGGTGGCTGCCACCGGGACTCATCTTCGTGATATACGGGGTTTTAGCACTCATGCTTTCAAAAAGCGAAAGCGGCAGCTCAATGCCAGCTTCATAGGCAATCGCAGTTAAATGAAGTACCGTATTGGACGAACCGCCGACGGCCATATCTACTGCAATGGCGTTCTCGAAGCTTTTAAGCGTTAAAATATCACGCGGCTTGCGATCATTCTGGACAAGCTCAACTGCGGTTGCTCCGGCTTTCTTGGCCAGCATACGTCTTGCACCGGTATGCGCTGCAGGTATCGTGCCATTGCCCGGCAGAGCCATCCCCAGCACTTCTACCAGACAGTTCATCGTATTCGCCGTAAACAGACCGGCACAGGAACCACAACCGGGACAGGCCGACTTTTCCATAGAGTCCAGCTCAGCAGCAGTAATTTTTCCCGCCTCATACAATCCTGCCGCCTCAAACATTGTACTGACGCTAATATCCCTGCCATTATGCCGCCCGGCAAGCATGGGACCGCCACTCATAACGACAGCGGGAATATTGAGCCGTGCTGCCGCCATCAGCATTCCGGGAACAATTTTATCGCAATTAGGAATAAGCACCAGCCCATCAAAGCCGTGGCCGATTGCCATAGCTTCAATCGAATCGGCAATGAGCTCTCGGCTGGGCAGGGGATATTTCATCCCATCATGTCCCATCGCTATTCCGTCGCAAATACCAATCGCCGGAAATTCCACCGCCATACCACCAGCAGCTGAAATTCCTGATTTAACTGCTTCTGCCACATCGCGAAGATGCATATGTCCGGGGATAATTTCATTAAATGCGTTAACAACCCCAATCATCGGTTTCTGTAATTCTTCAGGGGTATACCCCATGGCATAAAACAAAGACCGATGGGCAGCCCGTGTCGAGCCTTTTTTAACAATGTCACTGCGCATGACAGATCACCTCTTTGTTAAGTAGTATATATAATATTAGTCTCCTATTCGCGCATTCCTGCCTGATCAGACTAACTCTCATAAAATATATTGTAAACTTGTAAACCAGACGGAATAAATCCGTCTGGTTTACAAGTTTTACAGCTATGATAGTATTAGTATTTACAAGTCGCCCAGATTTTTCTTAATAAATGAGGAAATTTTATCAATACGCCGCAGAATATCATTTGATTTGGCTGCGTCGCCGGTTACCAACTGCTCCAACCGTTGTCTGTATCCGGTATATTCCGCCTCCAGCTGTGCCAAAGAATCACGAAGCTGCTGTACCGATGGCTCTACTGTAACAATCTGCGATTTTTCTACTTGCCATTGTCTGCCATCGATCAAAGCACTATCACCAAAATGCGGAATATAAGTAGCTAATCCTAGTTGTGCTTCAATGCGCTCAGCAAATGGGCCGGACATTTCTGGCTCACCGTGCACCAAAAATACATTCGCCGGTTTACCGCTGAACCGGGAAAGCCATTCGAGTAAATAACTCCGGTCGCCATGAGCCGAAAATCCATCTAAATTAATTACTTTTGCTTTAACCGTAATATCTTCACCCATGATTTTTACTTTCTTAGCACCTTCCGTCAGACGCCGTCCGAGACTGCCTTCTGCCTGATAGCCTACAAGCAATACACTGGAATCAGTCCGCCATAAGTTATGCTTTAAATGATGCAGTATCCGCCCGGCATCAGCCATGCCGCTGGCAGAGATAATAATAACGGATTCCTTCATTGTATTAATCAGCTTCGATTCAGCAGCCGTGCGGGTAAATGTAAGCTGAGGCATAAGCAGCGGGTTTTCCTTATCATCATATACCAGGCTGTAAGCTTCTTCATCATACACTTGCGTATTGTGCATAAAAATATCAGTCGCCGAAATAGCCAAAGGACTATCAATAATCACCGGTATATCGGGTATTTTACCGGCTTTAAACAGCTTGCGCAGATAATACAGGATTGTCTGGGTACGTCCTACGGCAAAGGCCGGTATAACAATGTTGCCACCCCGGTCTACCGTATCATTAATAATCTCAGCCAATGTTTCCTCACGGTCAAAGGGCTCATGATCACGGTTGCCATAAGTAGATTCTATCACCACATAATCTGCATCTTCGATAAAAGTAGGATCTTTAATAATCGGCTGACCAGGCTGACCGACATCTCCCGAAAATACCAGTTTTGTCGTTTTCCCCTCTTCCGTTACCCACACTTCAACCATAGCGGAACCAAGAATGTGTCCGGCGTCCCGAAATTTAATCACTATCTCAGGCGTAATAGAGAGTTCCTGATCGTATTGGTGCGGAGCAAACTGTTTCAGGCAGGCATACGCATCCTCTACCGTATATAAAGGAGTTACAACCTTTTTACCGGCTCTTTTCCCCTTACGATTGGCTATTTCTGCATCAAATTCCTGAATATGCGCGCTATCAGGCAGCATAATCCCACAAAGATCTGCAGTTACTTTAGTTGCATGAATGGAGCCTTTAAACCCTTCTTTACATAGTCGGGGTAATAAGCCGCTATGATCAATATGGGCATGTGTTAAAACAACACAATCCAGCTCTGCCGGATTATACATAAATTCACGGGTATTAAATGCGCGAATAGCTTTCGATCCCTGAAACATACCACAATCAATTAAAATCTTACGGTCATTTACTTCAAGTAAATAAGAAGAGCCCGTAACAATCATGGCTGCGCCCAAAAACGTTAACTGCATATCTAATTCGCTCCTTTCGCCTTAACTATCTAATTAATTCGACAATTCCTTTAAAATTACCTGCAATAAAATAAGATTGCCTGTATTCCCAGCGCCTGCAGCAACCTCAGCATTCTCAGCCGCTGCAAATCCAGTGGAAATAAGACAACCTTATAAAATGACAAATTTTATTCGCCTATGACACGCACTTCCGGGTGTAAGTCTACGCCAAATTTTTCGTGAACCCGGTGTTGTACTTCTTTTATTAAAGAAAGTACATCATTGGCAGTGGCGTTGCCGGCATTAACAATAAAACCGGCATGCTTTTCCGAAACCTGGGCACCGCCGATTTTTAACCCCTTCAAACCGGTCTGTTCAATTAACGTACCAGCAAAGTAACCGGGCGGTCGTTTAAAAGTACTGCCGGCACTGGGCATTTCCAGCGGCTGTTTACTTTCCCGTTTAGCGGTTAAATCAATCATTTTACGGCCGATTTCATTTCTTTGTCCGGGGATTAGCGACAATTCTATTTCACAGATAATACAGCCGTTATCCTGAAAGACGCTGTGACGATACGTAAAATGAATTTTTTCACTGGAGAATCGCCGAATGTTTCCATCAGGGCAAACGGCAGTCACAGCACTGACAACACTGCTGATTTCACCGTCATACGCACCGGCATTCATGAAAACAGCTCCACCAATACTGCCTGGGATACCGATGGCAAACTCCAAGCCTGTCAGTTGCTGCTTTAATGCATATTCCGATACATCGGCTAATGTAGCCCCCGCACCAGCAATAATAGTAGAACCTTGGTGGCGGATATAGCCCATGTGTTCATCAAATTTAAGAACAACCCCGCGAATCCCTTTATCTCTTACTAACACATTAGAGCCGTTGCCTAAAATAGTTACAGCCATGTTACAAGTAATAGCTGCTTCAAGTACCGCTGCAGCTTCCGGTGCAGAAGCAGGCTGAATTAAGAAATCGGCAGGACCGCCAATCTTAAACGTAGTGTGCCGCGACATTGGCTCATCAATATGCAACCGTTCCCCGGGAACAATTGACTGTACTTTAGTAAAGAAATCTTGTTCATACTCAGTCTTTTGCAAAAATATCCATTCCTTCGGCGATTGAATCGCCAAGAATTTTGTACACATCAGCCATCACCCGCTGAAACCGCATATGGGCCTGTAAAAAATCACGAGCTGCCGGATTAAAAGAAATAAGCTCAGCCATTTTTTGCAGTTGCGCCATTTTCTCTTTGTCTTCTCCCTTACCGGCCATTCTTTCATATTCTATTTCCATCTGGCGTGCTAAAAAATCTTTAATCATTTTTTTAGCGGGACCGTCACTGTCAATTGCTTTTTTTACAGTAAGAAATTGCTGATATTCACTGCTGCTCTGCAATGCTCGTGCTAACTCATGAGCTTTATCATAGCTATTCATAAGACCCTCCATATTACACCATATATAGTATGCTTTCCCTAAGAATTTCATTCTTAGGGCTTCTATTGTCTCGCCTACTTCAACAATCGCTGGTAGAATTCCTGCATTATTTTGGCATCAGCCGCCTGCGTACCTGCCGACTCACAAATAATGCGCGGTGTATAGCCGCGCTCGGCAATCAATTCCAGTAGCGGCTCATGGGGCGGCCCGTAAGGATCCTGAAAGGTCCAATGACGTTTTTCTCCTGCTTTTGTATATTCAATACGGCTGAAATGAATATGCAATTTACTGGCAGACTCTAAACCAAGCACTTCCCCAATCCGGTCAAATACAGCCGCATATTCAGACTTTGCTGTGTACCCACCGCAGGTAACCGCATGCATATGCCCAAAGTCAACCGCTGGCCTAACTTGGCGGGACATCTTACAAAGTTCCAAAACCTCTTCCAACTTACTGCCAAGCTGATTTTGCTTACCCATCGTTTCAGGTGCCAGGTCAATATCATTCAAGCCCCGTTTTTCAGCTTCCTCCAGTACAACAGCAAATAATGTTTTCGCTCTCTCCATTGCTTTTTCTCTATTCATCTTGCCTGGCCCGCCAATATGAAAAATAACGCGGTCAGCTCCCATCCAGCGGGCCACTTCCAAGGACTGCAAAAAATGCTTAATCGTATTAGCAGCTGTAGTTTCATCTTCTGTGGCAAGGCTAATATAGTAGGGGCCATGAATGCTTAAACTGATTTTATTATCCGCTGCATTTTGTCCGATCAGGCGAGCCGTATCTTCCCGTACTCTAGCGCCCCGGCTGCACTGATACTCATAAGCATTCAAACCTAAGTCTGAAAGCCATGCCGGCAGCTGAGCCGAGGCTTTATAACCGGCCGCATAAAAAGCATCTGAGTTGCCGGCTGTACCAAATTCTGCGAACATAGCATCACCTGAATTCATAAATATTGTCGGTTACCATTACCTGAGGCCAGCGAATTGCAGCTGCCGCAGCCCCTCGTACGCTACTATGGAAGCAGCATTGGATAAATTTAATGAGCGCGCATCTTCCACCATCGGTATACGAATGCAATTATTCCGGTTAGTGTCAAGTATCCACTCTGGCAATCCCGCTGTCTCTTTGCCAAATACGAGCATGTCTCCAGGCTGGTATTGTACATCGGTGTGCAAACGGGCCGCTTTAGTTGTATTGAAATAAAAACTATGATCTTGATAAAGCTCCATTACTTGCTGAAAATTATCATGGTAATGTATTTTTACCAAATGCCAGTAATCCAATCCGGCTCTTTTTAAATAGCGGTCATCAACAGAAAATCCTAAGGGCTTAACCAAGTGCAGCTCACACCCCGTAGCTGCACAAAGCCTTGATATGTTGCCCGTATTTCCCGGGATCTCCGGTTCGACCAGCACAATATGTAACATGTTCGATCACCTCGTACGATATGTATTATACAATTTTTTCTAAAAATATCTTAGCTGTACCATGCAGCAAACAGCTGATAACACGAACTTGCTGCTAAGCAGCATTCTTATTTTCCTCGGGTTCTTTACTTTCAGTCTGAATCAGCAAGACTGCTGCCAGCACGAAACTCCCTCCCACTATTTGCAATAGCCCCATATTTTCCCCTAAGGCAGCATAAGCAACTGCCGCCGCTATTGCAGGTTCCAAACAAGCAATAATTCCGACACTGGTGGGTGATAGAAAACGCATGCCGGTAAAATAAAGCAAGAAGGGTAATACCGTTGAAAAAACGGCTACGTACCAAAACATATACCAATGCTCAACCGTTATACTGCCTGGCTCCCATAAGCCTGGCAGCAATATCCACCACATCAATGCACCGAAGCCAAAAGAATAAGCAGCTGCTGTCAGCGGATGGTAATTGCGTACAGCCCGCCGGCCGTATATCGTACAAAAAGCCATAAAAAATGCTGACCCTACTCCACTTATTATACCCATCCAGCTCAATCCTGCAACTTCCCCGGAATTAAGTAAAATAAAGAGTCCGCCCAACATAGCCAGTAATACTGCCCCTGTCCGGCGGAGTGTAAGTTTCTCTTTTTCCCATAGGACAGCATATGCAGCCATCAGAATTGGCGACATATATTGAAGAAAAACTGCGGTCGCCACGTTTGTAAGGCTAATAGTAAAGAAATAAGAGAATTGCATAAAAGCCATTCCTCCCATTCCTAATACAGCAAAATAAGGAATATCCCTGCGGCTGATCACTAACAAATGCCGGTTATAACAAGCTATCCCCGCTGTAAGTAATAAAAAAGACAGCGTTAAGCGTATCTTCACTAGTAGAAACGGACTTACTGCCTGATTGAACAGGAATTTAGCGACTGAGCCTCCTACCCCCCACAGAAATGCAGCAGCAACTACAGCAGCAAACCCGATTGATTCCTTGCGCAATGATTTCCCTCCTCCATGTACCGTATACAAAGTTCCACAGAAAAGATGAAAATCCTACCCTTTCACATAACAATATACTCAGGGAGATTATGCACAAAAAATGCAAGTTATTGGCTTATCCAATAACTTGCGGTTTTCTGCTGCGGCGGTAATGTAATAAATCAATAAAAGCTTCGAGACGGGTAACAATCCCGGCATCTCCTGACTGCTCATCAAATGCAAGCGTAAGTACTGGTAAATCAGCATCTTTACTGACTTGATGCAAAATATTCTTTGCAACTACCTCCGGCATACAGGTAAAGGGATATACTTGAATTACCCCATCAAAATGTTCCTGCGCCTTTTGAAGCGAATAGGCAACACTTTTTAAGCCATGACCTCCGACATAATGGCCTAAGTATGGCTTGGCCAATTTATCAAGATGAAGAAACTGTTTCCGATAGTCGGCACTATGATAAAGATGCCCTTTTACATAATCGCTCAAATACATGGATTTATGTACTTCAACCCCCAGGTCTCCAAGCCTTCGCTCTAAGTCCTGATTAATAAAAGGTTCAAGCATAACATAAATTTCACCTACCAATCCGATCTTCAAAGGGTTTCTTTCTCTTGCGATTGCAATCCCATCTAATGCCGCTGTTATCGCCGGCCAAATCAACTTAAGTTCCGCTTCCCCTGCAGCCTGAGAGATCGCCATTATCCCTTCTTTTCTGGCAATGTCGACACTTCCGGCTTGATATTCAACCGGACGCAATTCTGCCGAACGCCGTTCTAAATCGTCGAGCAGCTGAAGTTTTCTTCCGGCAAACTGAAAAGCCCGGTATACTTGCAGCCAGCTCTTGCCACTGGACAAACGGCGTACCGTACGTACAACATCACCAAGCTGTGGTTCTATTACGATCATTTCGAAGCGATAGCCTAATCGACTAAGAATTTCCCTTTGCACTTCGGCATAATAGCCTAGGCGGCAAGGTCCTTTACCACCACAGCTGATTAATGTATCAGCACCTTGTTCTAACGCTTCAATAAAATTACCCAGCATAATTTTAAAAGGCAGGCAGACTGTTTCTGGCGAGTATCTCGCTCCCAGCTCCAAGGTTCGCTTTGAAATCGGCGGCGGCACACAAACGGACTGACCAAGCTCTTTAAGCAGCGTCTCTAAAACAATATGCATATTCCCCATATGAGGAAATGATACGATCATTGCTTCCACCGCCTTTCCAGCATATCTGTATAAGCCTCCAGCCTGGTGACAAAGCCGGCTTCTGCCGTATGCTCGTCAACCGACAGAATCATGCAGGGAATGTTGCGTTTTTGTGCCTGCTGGCTGAGTAATTCTCCAATTAGCGCATCCGGTCCACAGGAAAAGCAAGTAAAGAAAATCAGGCCATTAACCGGTCTTATATCCGTCATTAAAGCCATAGCTGCACCCGCTAGATGATGGCTGCCTGACCAGAATATTTTTTTACCGAGCAGGCGGGCAGCAAAATCTGCCTGCCGGGGGCTTACCGCCTCCGGAGTTATGACCTCAATAGCGGCTCTCCTTAATCTGTCAACAACATTCATGCTTACCTGCCTGTCATGAAGAATATAGGGATGACCAATAACGGCAACTCTGAGTCCATTGCTTGTCCCAATTGTAACGAAATCCTGCCGCGGCTTCAGCCACATTTTTCCCCAGGCAGCAAGACTGGCAAAAGAGCTTTTCCCCATTGCTTTGCCCACTGCCAGCACTGTCTCCATCAACCGATACCGGTTTTGGCGTAAGTTGATTTCGCTGTCAATCAGTGGCGGAAGTTTGGCGTTAGCCCTCAATAAGTCAGGCATACCGATTATTTTGGGACATGTGTATTGCCCTTTAGCAAGACTTACCACACGAGGCGCAAACAGAAAATCCACTTGTTCCTTCAGGGCGCAGGCATGCCCGAAAAAAACCTTCGCAGGCAGACAAACCTCATCCAGACAACTGCCGCAATCCAGCGTTTGTCGAGTCGTTGCTCCAGAATGAATTACCTCTGCACCCAACTGGCGAAAAAATTCTTCCCATACCCACCCGTACTGATAAAATAATAAGCCTTGCGGCATTCCTACACGGATTGACAAAAGCATCACCTCTTAAGGAATTCATTTTATGCAACGGTAACAGTACTGGACCATTTGCCGCAGCGATCCCCCCAGCAGCCGATTGCCTGTCCATTCATTTGAATTTTAACAATTTCGCATAAATTTGCACAGCCACTGCATTCAAAACTACTGGGATTATAGCTGAAGTCAGCAACTTCAAAACCACGAAACAAGCTCCTTTTCTGACTTTTACTAACTGCTTCTTGAGCCAGTAACGCAGCACCTACTGCCCCCATAACATTAAAATAAGGCGGTACGATCACCTTTTGGCCAAGCGCCTCTTCGAAGGAGCGGTGCATCCCTTTATTAGCTGCCACGCCACCTTGGAAAAGAATAGGCCCCTGAAGTTGTTTGCCTTTGCCAAGATTATTTAGATAGTTGCGTACCAGTGCCTGGCACAGTCCATTTAAAATGTCCGGTAAACAATGACCGGCTTGTTGCTTGTGTATCATATCTGATTCGGCAAATACAGCACACCGTCCGGCGATTCTTACCGGTGACCGGGACTGCAGCGCGATATCGCCAAACTCTTCAATCGGAACATTCAGCCGGGCCGCCTGTTGATCCAGGAAGGAGCCTGTCCCGGCAGCACAAACCGTATTCATGGCAAAATCAGTAACAATTCCATCACGCATAATAATCATCTTAGAATCTTGCCCACCGATTTCCAGCACCGTTTGAACCTGCGGGACAATATACAGCGCCGCCACTGCGTGAGCGGTAATTTCATTTTTTATACTGTCAGCCCCTACCACTATGCCGATAAGCTCCCGTCCGCTGCCGGTTGTTCCCACGCCCAAAACTTCAAGTGGCTGATGAGCTTCCCGAATGCGGTTTAACCCCTTTTGAACAGCTTCTACCGGTTTTCCCTGAGTCCGTATGTATAGCGTGTCCAGTACAGTGCCTTCATTGGTAAGAACAGCAATATTTGTACTTACAGAGCCCACATCAAGGCCTAAATAAACGCGCACAGCATGTCCTCCCTTCTTTTTGCTTTATTGGACAAAAATAGTATTTCCCAGAACTAACCATTTTAACTGACAAACCTCCTTTTTTCAGGAGATTTGCCAGTTAAAAAAATCATTTTTTGGCTTGCTGCTCTCCTGCAGCCCCATCAGTTGACGATTTACTGGTAAGATCAATCCCTTTCGAACTATACTTACTATTGAAATACTTGTTAAAAATTTGAGTGGTCGCTCCGCCGCCGCCTGTAATAAATGCAAAAGTATCATAATGTCCCCATTGCTGATTATTCCACATCAAATAAAATGAGGCTGCCAAAAAGGCAATAAATGAAATTATGCTAAAGAACCGCGTCAGACTGGGGATGCCATTTTCATATGTCATCGCAGTTAAAAAGTTACAAAGGCAGTTCCACATACGATTTTTCCCCTCCTTTAAAGCACGCAAAAGCGCACTTACTATAGTTTATTAGTCATACAATTACTCGGGCACACATTTTTCTGTAAATAATCATTGGCAGTTTTTGCCCGTAAGCTTATAATATAAGTATCTGACAAAAGGCGATACCAATTGTCTTCTGAAGGATAATACCAGTCGTACATCTCAATGCAAGGGCAATACCTGCGCACAGGAGGCACATAAACACCCACGCCTTCTTTTGGTTATGCCCAAAAGAAGGTTATTTTTGTAAAGGAGGTACAGTATGATGACCAAACGAATCGGAGTAATTGGCATTGTCATTGATGAGCCGAAGCTTATTTCAGATAAAGTCAATACACTGCTCAGTCAATACGGTTCCATGATTATTGGCCGTATGGGTATTCCCCGGCACGATGAGAATGTCGGTGTGATTGCTCTCATCATTGAAGGTACCACCGACGATGTGGGTGCGTTTACCGGCAAATTAGGCAATCTGCCCGGTGTCACTGTCAAATCTGCCCTGACTGCCAGAAAGGCGACTGAACAGGGGGAATATAAATGATAAACGAAAACCAACGGACTACTGACGCCTTTATTGATCACGAACGAATTACCACTCTTTTATCAGCTGCTAAAACTGCTTCCCATGATAGCACTTACGTCAGGCAAATTCTTGCTAAAGCAGCTAAATGTAAAGGCTTATCTGCCGATGAAGTCGCTGTTTTGCTTGAAATTGATCAGCCTGATCTTCTTGAAGAAATGTTATCCTGTGCATCCCAGGTAAAAAAAGCCATCTATGGCAGCCGGATTGTCCTTTTCGCACCCCTGTATGTTTCTAGTTACTGCGTCAATAACTGCACGTATTGCGGGTATCGCGCCGGTAACCAGGAGCAGCTTCGCAGACGTTTAACACTTGATGAGATCAAGGAAGAAGTGGAAATCCTCGAATCATTAGGTCATAAGCGCTTAGTTGTTGAAGCCGGTGAAGACCCCGTTAACTGTCCGACCAGCTACGTAGTAGACTGTATCCGCCAAATATACAGTATCAAAGATGGTAACGGCAGCATTCGCAGAGTGAATGTAAACATTGCCGCAACAACAGTTGAAGAATACCGCATGCTAAAAGATGTGGAAATTGGTACGTATATTCTATTTCAGGAAACCTATCACAGGCCAACTTATCAAGCTATGCATCCTACCGGTCCTAAAATTGATTATAACTGGCACACCACCGCGATGGACCGCGCTATGCAGGCTGGAATTGATGATGTTGGCATTGGTGTACTGTATGGCTTATATGATTATAAATACGAAACAGTTGCTATGTGTTTACATGCCGAGCATCTGGAAACAACCCAGGGTGTAGGGCCTCATACGATATCTGTCCCCCGTCTGCGTCCTGCCAGCGGTATGGATGTAAGTCAATATCCTTATTTAGTCTCTGATGGGGACTTTAAGAAAATTATTGCCGTTATTCGCTTGGCAGTTCCCTACACCGGCATGATTCTCTCAACACGGGAAGATCCTGAATTTCGTGATGAGCTAATCACTTATGGTATAACGCAGATTAGTGCCGGTTCCTGTACAGGTGTAGGCGGATATCATGATTCCTTGCAGGAAACAGAGCACCCCGCTCTGGGAATGCAATTCGAGCCAAGTGACAGTCGTTCGCCTAATGAGGTGATTCGTATGCTTTGCAATAAAGGTTATGTGCCTAGTTACTGTACGGCCTGTTACCGGCAGGGGCGTACCGGTGACCGGTTTATGAGTCTGGTAAAAAGCGGCGAACTGCACAATGTTTGCCTGCCAAATGCCATTCTAACCTTTAAAGAATATTTAATTGACTATGCTGACGAGGAAACGAAAAAAGCTGGTGAACAAACATTGTTAACCAGCCTGGCAGGAATTCCGCAGGAGGATATCCGCAAACAAACCAGCGAGCGTTTGAAGCAGATTGAGTGCGGTATCCGTGATATGTTTTTTTAGTTCACTTTTTATGATAAAATAAAGGTCAGTGGGGCAACGCATGTCCCCACTGACCTTTTATCTTTGACAAGCTCCCTGGTCCGCTTCTTTTCTCTTGATTTTTGGAACGAGCCAATAAATATATAAGATACTGTATAGTACAGTATATCCACCTGCCGCAATAAATGCGCTACGGTAACCAAGCTCTGCCGATACGGCTCCCAAACCAATTGCGCCTATCGCAACTCCGCCGTCAACGGCCATGGAAAAAAAGCCAAATGCCGTTCCACGGTTAGCAGGCTGTACTGCCGTTGTAATCATGGTTGCCAGTGTAGGGAATGCTAGGCCATAGCCAATACCAATACTTGCCCCTGCTACCATCAGCACCCACCAATAACCACCTAAACTGGTGATAAACATGGATACTCCCATAATGAGCAGAATATGAAATGCCAAGCGTTCCGGCGAAAGCAGGATACAGAGTTTGCCTACCCACAACCGTGAAGCAACTACCGATAGGGAATATGCAATATAAAACAGGCTAAATTCTGTGACTCCATTACTAACCATAAAAAGCGGTAAGAAGGTCATAATGGCGGCGTAACAAAGATTTACTGCCAATAAGCTGATTGTTGATACATATACACCCGGCTCTGTAATGACCTCTCCCAATGGCAGCGACTGACTATTTCTAGTCCTGATTTTCAGACGCGGTGCTTTTGGGAAAAACAGCAGCGAGAAAAGCGTAGCTGCCGCACCTGCAGCAACCACTAAGCCAAATCCACTCGTATTATATAACCATCCGGCCAAACTGGCGGCAATACCTACCCCGATCATCGTAAAGAGAGTATAGACCGCCACTGCTTCAACCGTATTTTTTTCATCATGCATTAACGTTGCCATGGTTAACGCTGCCGCACTATAACCTGATATACCAATGCCATGAAGCAATCTTGACACTGATGCTGCAAATAACGAAGTAGAAAAGTAATAACTGCCGATTGCTCCTATGGATAGTATAATTCCAGCCGTAATCATTGGTGTACTGCCATAGCGGTCGACAGCTTTTCCACCGATAATTCTAAATACGATTGCTCCCAAAGAAAAAATACCAATTGCCAGACCGACTTGATGGTCATCCATACCTAAGCTGTGGTAATATATTGGCAGAACAGGCAAAAAGAAATTAACACTCATCCAAAAAAACATATTGGAAAACAAAAGACCAATAAATTCTCTAGTATACATTTCACGATTTCCGATAATTGCAGGTAGGTGTTGCATGAAACGAAAAATTTTCACTTTGATTTTCATCCTTTCAGCGGCTGCTATTTACGGCCTGGAAGCAACTGATTTTGGTTTTGCCGGATATAAGCCGCACCTTGAAGCAAAGCAAGTAGCAAATGAATATGTTTTGACCTGGCCCCGCTTATCCTATTTATCTTACTATGAAATTGAAGTACTCAGCTGCTTTCCTGAAAATGATACAAAAGCAGCCTCTCCCTCCCAGCGGATAACCAAATATCGAACCTGGTCAAATCAATGGACGGTTAATCAGAGTTTTCCCTACCGAACTTATTGGCGTGTGTCAGCGCAGGGATTGTTTGCCCATCCACTTGGCCGTTATTCGGAAAGTCTTAGCCTTACGGAAGTAACCGGTAGTACGGCAGAGGATTTCCTTCATATTAAACCACAGGCAACTTCTCATTATCCACCTTACAGTCCCGCACCGGCACGACCAATGTTGACCTGGACCTCCGTTGCAGGAGCAGTATATTATGAGATTGAAATGTTATCCCGCCCCCCGGAGAATCCCAATGATATTTTACCTTCCCAGCAACGAGTTTTCTCTTCACGCGAAGTTTTCACGAATGGCTACAATGCAGACTTTTCTACTTTGCAGGCAGATAATTTGCTATGGCGCGTCCGGGCGCTTGACTATCACGGAAATCCCATCGGAGTTTTTTCTGATGCCTCTCAAATCAGCATTAATCCGGCTTTAGAGCAGGTATTAAAACCAGTAATCACAGCATCATTAAATGAAAAAGGCACCGCCCAGCTGCTCTATCCCGTATATTCGTGGATTCCCATTAGTGGCGCAGTGGATTACGAGGTGGAGCTGCTTAGCCAGCCTCCGGAAAACCCGAATGGAGTTGAACCATCTGCGTACCGGATTTGGAGCAAGCAGGTTGTAGGCTTTGACTGCTACGATGACCTTCCGCGGAATAACCCTGGCATATATTACTGGCGCGTCCTGGGTCTGGACAAGCAGGGCAACCCTGTTGGCGTCTATTCTGATGCAGTACCCTTTACAGTAGATGTATCAAAAGGTCACTATGCAGCAACGTTTGGTGACAGTATCACACACGGTGGAGGTGCTGTATCCTATTCACCTGCTGACTGGGAGTACAGCTTCCAAACATATTTAAACTTTCCCGTTGTCAATCTGGGAAAAAGCGGCGACACTTCCGAAACGATGGCCGCTCGCTTTGACCATGATGTTTTGCCGTACAAACCCCGTTTCTTGCTGATTATGGGCGGCACTAACAGTCTGCGAGGCGGTACTCCTGCAGCTGACGTCATCCACGATCTAACCGTTATCAGAGATAAATGTCTGGCCAATGGCATTCGCCCTATACTTATGACACTTCCCCCGATAAATCCTTCCGCTATTGATCGGGTCTTTCAGGAAGAAACGATGCCAAACTGGCAGGAAGAATTTGCCACAGTCAATCACTTTATCCGTCAGCAGCGCTATTTTATTGATTTAAATCCCTATTTTACCAATAGCGATGGTGAACTGCCTGACTACTATGCAATTGACGGCCTTCATCCCGATATTGAAGGCAAGAAACTAATGGCCCAACTTATCAATGCCCACTGGTCACGAGTGACACGTTAAAAAAAATCAGGCCTCTTTGAGGCCTAGGGCGTGTCTTCAAACTAGCGGAAGGGTCAACGGCGAGTGATTTTTGTGCCAGACAAGGCAATTTTTTGCAGGAATAATGGGCCTTATTTCAAAAAAAATTAACGAAGTATGGTGCAAAAAGCACCGTCAGTGGACGTTTTGATAGTTTGAAAACACGCCCTGAAATCTGCAGGCCCAGAAGGGCCTTTTTTTATGAGCGGGCACATTCGGAGGCTTCACCTTTTAATATAGCCAAGCCGTGCTCCAATGCCGGTAAAACTACTTCTAAACATTCCTGAACCCCTTTGGGACTGCCGGGGAGATTAATAATTAAGGTACGTCCCCTTGTTCCTGCCACTGCTCTTGAGAGCATCGCCCGATTTGTTTTTTCCATAGATTTAGCCCGCATAGCTTCCGCAATTCCCGGTACTTGCCGGTCTACAACCGCCAGCGTTGCCTCAGGAGTAACATCGCGTGGACCAAGTCCGGTCCCGCCTGTAGTCAGGATTAGATCTACTTCCAAATTGTCGGCCATTTCTACCATTTCCCGGCTAAGTGCTTCCAGTTCATCAGGTACAATAACATAATGCTTGATGTCTCCTAGACCAGAGAGCATGGCCGCAATCGTTTTTCCGCTGATATCCTCGCGTTCTCCTTTTGCACCTTTGTCGCTGGCAGTAATAATTCCGATATTAAACACGTTCAATCACCTCAATATAGTCGCCAACTGACAGGTTTCCGCCTTCTACTACAATAGTAAAAATACCTTCCTTCGGCATAACGCAGTCGCCAGCCTGATAATAAATTGCACAGCGAGTATGACATTCTTTACCGATTTGGCTTACCTCCAGCAAGGTCTCTCCTGCCTTCAGCCTCGTACCTATTGGCAGCGAACACAGATCGATGCCTTTCGTTGTGACATTTTCAGCAAAATCGCCTGGATTAACGTTTAATCCCTTTGCCCGCATTTTTTCAATACTTTCTAAGGCAAGCAAGCTGACTTGGCGATGCTGAAAGCCGGCATGCGCATCGCCCTCTAAGCCCAAGCCAACAAGCAATTTGGCAGAACCAATATTTTTTTTGCGTTCGCCTTTATTAGCACTGGTACAGACGGCAACAATTGTCCCTTTCATGGACCAACTTCCTCTCTTTTATAATTTCCGCTTTTTCCTCCTGATTTGGCAACGAGGCTTATATATTCGATTACCATTGCCTTATCAACTGCTTTACACATATCATAAATTGTTAAGGCCGCAACTGATACAGCCGTAAGAGCTTCCATTTCCACGCCTGTTTTCCCTGTCGTTTTAACGGTAGCACGTATATCGACACAGCTCTTATCTTCACATATAGTTAGCTCTAGATTAACACTTGACAACAACAAAGGATGACACATTGGAATTAAATCCCCTGTTTTTTTTGCCCCCATAATTCCGGCAATCTGGGCTACTCCCAAAACATCGCCTTTGCCCATTTCCCCTTGTTTAATGAGTTCGAGCGTATCTGGTTTCATGACAATTCGCCCTTCAGCGATTGCCTGACGGTGAGTATCCTGCTTAATCGTTACATCTACCATATGAGCTTTACCAGACTGATTAAAATGTGTTAGTTCCATACCGTCGTCCTTTCACACTTTTTAGCTATATTCTCTAACAGGTAAACAATTCCTTCCTGTAAAAACCTGGAGAAAATCCGGCTAAGAAATTACCCGTACTGCCTTTAACCACCGATTTGAGACATCTTGCGTTTAAAACCATGATCATCACCCGTTAATTTATGCTCACCGGGTTTCTGTCCAATCACTTGTGAAAAAAGCCTTACTAATTCTGTATCTGTGGCTCCGTTCCTTAATGGAGTCTTAATATCCAGTTCTTGATTTGACAGCAGGCAAGGCCGGAATTTCCCGTCTGCAGTCAGGCGAATACGGTTGCAGCTACCGCAAAAATGCTCGGATATAGGCGTAATAAAACCAAAACAGCCTTTGGCCTTTGCAACGCGATAATATTTTGCCGGACCATTTCCTTTCCCGTTAGAAGCCACAGGATCAAGTATGTTAGCGGTGTATTTTTCCAGCAGCTCTTTTACAGTCTGTACTGACATTCCGGGACCGACACCACCATGGCCGATGGGCATATACTCAATAAAACGTATCGCTACCGGCTGCGCTATGACTAACTCACTAAAATAAGCGATATCCGCTTCTGTTACAGCCTCACTTAGTACTACATTGAGCTTTACAGGGGTCAAGCCTGCCTGTAAGGCACTTTCAATTCCTTTAAGCGTATCTGACAATTGACCACAATTACCGGTTATAAAGTGAAACCTTTCAGGGTTAATTGTGTCCAGACTAATATTAACCCGGTCTAACCCCGCTGCCTTGAGATGTTCAGCTAGAGGCGCTAGTAAACTGCCGTTAGTCGTCAAGGATAAATCGTCAATTGAGCCTAATGACTTAACAGCCCGGACAAAATCAACAATCCCCTTGCGCACTAGTGGTTCGCCACCTGTAATACGAACTTTTCTTATTCCCTCCCGCGTCAGTACTGCGATAATACGCACCAGTTCTTCATAGGTCAATATATCGGAATGTTTCAACAATTCCAGTCCTTCTGGCGGCATACAATAGACACAGCGAAAATTACAGCGATCAGTAACGGAAACACGTAAATAATCTATGGACCGGTTGTATGTGTCGTGCAACTCCATCACCCTTTAACATAAAATATCCAGCTATTGTTCCGGTTTTAAAATGGTAGCTTCCAGAAACATAGCCAATTCCCTGGCGTCATCCAGCGGAAACTGAGGAATATCATCATACAAATGTGTATCGGTAGCAATCGCCAGTAAATCCTCTTTTGGGCAAAGCGGACTGTCGCAGACAGCCTGCCGGTAAATCTCAATTTTGCGTTTCCTCTCTCGCTTATATCCTTCTGTAAAGATAATATCAACATCCTTGATATAGGCGATCACTTCATCCAATGCCAGTTCCTTATCTACCCTTTTAATCATGGCCATTTTATCGGGTGAGGAAATACAAACCACATCAGCACCAGCCTGAGCATGACGCCAGGTGTCCTTACCGGGTTGATCCATTTCAAAGCCATGAACATCATGCTTAATCGTGGCCACCCTGTAGCCCCGGATCTTTAATTCACGGATAACTTTTTCCAGATAAGTTGTCTTACCGCAGTTCGAACGTCCAACAAAGGATATAACAGGAATCATATAATCACGCCCTTAAGGGTAGTCTCTCTACTAGCTTTGTTCTACATCACTATTTCACAGACCTGCTAAAAAGGCTTATTTGTTTCTTGTGCTCCATGGCAACCAATAAGTATATTGCAAAATTGTTTTACTGAGGCAATTTGCCATAAAGAGGTTTTTATTTGCAAAAATCGAATAGACTACCAAAGAATGGATATAAGGTAAAGGAGCGTTGCTATGATTAAGCTTACATTTTTAGGACATGCCTGTTTTCAGTTAAGCCACAATGATGTATCACTAATCTTTGATCCCTTTTTAACTGATAACCCTTTTCAAATTGCTCAGGCCGGTGACATCTCCTGTAACTATATCTTAGTTTCCCACGGACATGCCGACCACCTTGGCGATGCAGTATCCATTGCGCAGCGAACCGGTGCAACCGTAATTGCTACCGCAGAAGTCGCCCATTTAATCAGCCAGGAAAACGGCACTGCCCACGCTATGCACATAGGTGGTAAACATACCTTTGAATTTGGCTATGTACGCATTACTCCTGCGTTTCACGGGGCCGGTATCCCCGGAGGTCATGCTTGTGGCTTCATCGTTAATTTCTACGGCACTACGATTTACTTTGCCGGTGACACTAGTCTATTTGGTGATATGGCTTTACTCGGACGCTTAGAAAACATTGATTATGCTTTGCTGCCAATTGGTGATAATTATACTATGGGCCCAAGTGATGCGGTTGAGGCCGTTGACCTGCTTAAACCGAAAGCAGTTATTCCTATGCATTATAATACCTGGCCAGTCATTGCCCAATCGCCGGAAGATTTCAAACGGGCAGTTGAAGAGCGGCTTGCCATCCCTGTTCATATTGTCGCGCCTGGTCAGCAATTAACTTTATAAGAAGTACTTATCTTCCCTCACTTCCCGGCCTCGAAAAATTATCATTTCTGCTATAGTAAAAAGACGTCTGCCCTGGATCGAATCCACGGCAGACGTCTTTTTTTATAATTCTTTTACCATAGCAATTTCATCACAATTAGGGAACTTGGCACAGTTGATACATTCTTTCCATACTTTATGGGAAAGTCTTTCTTTTGGCTGTTCACTGAATCCTAATTTAGCAAAAAAGCCCGGCTGATACGTTAGCGCAAAAACAGTCTTAACTCCTAGCTGCTTTGCTTCTTCAATCAAGCCTAAGACGATATTTCTACCGACACCGCTTTTCGTGACATTAGGAGCTACGGCCAGCGCCCGGATCTCCGCCAGTTCATCCCAAACCATGTGCAAAGCGCCGACTCCAAGGATCTCCCCATCTTCTTCGGCAATAATGAAGTCCCGCAGTGACTCATATAATATATTGCGAGCCCGAGCTAACATTAATCCCTGTTCAGCATAGGCGTTCACAATTTTTTGAATAGCTTCTACATCAGCAAAAGTTGCTTTCCGGTATATCACTTTGATTCCCCCTCCACTTTGTATAATTATACTTTTAATTTCATATTTATCCAAGAACTTTTTTTCAGCTATTTTACTTCAACAACAGCTCTTCCTCTGTCAAATAAGTAACCGCCCCCTTAAGGCGCGGTTTTCTGCGTATTGAATGCTAAGCACAATGCAGGCAAATCACACTTGTCGCATTCCGGCTTGCGGGCTTTACAAACTTTACGACCATGCCAAATCAACCAATGATGAGCGGCACTCCATTGTTCCCGTGGTATGGCTTTCATTAATCCCTGCTCAACAGCTAACGGTGTTTCTCCTTTTGCCAGACCTAAGCGGTTAGAGACACGGAAGACATGCGTATCAACAGCAATGGCAGGGATATTAAATAGTTGACTGAGAACAACATTGGCCGTCTTTCTACCAACACCGGGCAACTCAGTAAGCGCCTCGAATTCAGCAGGTACTTCTCCCCCGTATTTGCGGCATAAAATATCACAAGTAGCGATAATATTACGGGCCTTACCACGAAAAAGGCCGCAATCACGAATTTGCTCTTCTAATCCCGCCTGTCCGAGTTCCAGTATTTTATCGGGACTGTTATAGTGGGCAAACAGGCGGGCTGTAATGATGTTTACGCGCTCATCCGTACATTGAGCAGACAAAATGACAGCAATTAACAGTTCAAAAGGAGATCTATAGTGCAGGGCTGTTTCCATCCCTCGATAACGTTCTTCCAATAGTAGCAGCATTTGTTGTTTTACAGCTTTGGTAATTCGCACAGCGCCCGACCTCCTTTATTAATCTTTATTTACCAAAAGGACAATGAGGAAATGTACAAGTCGGGCAAACCTTACACAAACCACCATACCCCATATTTGCAATATCACTTTTTGTGATGCGTTCTCCCGCTAATATCCGCGGAAAAAGAAGATCTAAGACAGTGGTCTTGGCATACATGCCGCAAGCTGGCATTCCCATAACCGCCACTTCATCCAAATAGGCAAGCATAAACATAGCTCCTGGCAAAACAGGCGTTCCATAACTAATCACTTGCGCACCAGTAGCACGTATAGCGTCAGGAGTTACGTCATCAGGATCAACTGACATACCGCCGGATGCAATAATAATTTCGGCACCTTGTTCTTTATAAGCTAAAATGGCAGCAGTAATTTTTTCTTTGTCATCAGGCAAGTACATCATTCCTACTAGTTCGCCGCCAAAATGAGCTGCCTTTTTTTCAAAGACAGGTGCAAACTTGTCCTGAATACGGCCATAATAAACTTCATTGCCAGTGATAATCACGCCAATTTTGAGCTTATTGAGCGGCTTTACCGACACAATCGGACCATATTGAGCGCAAATTTTTTCCACTTCTGCCACCATACTTTCATCGACAACAAGTGGCACTACTTTTATGCCTGCTACTAAAGTATCAGACTCTACAATTTGATTACCGTGCAACGTCGATAAAACAGCATGCTCTACCATATTAACAGCAAATGCAGCCTCTCTGTTTATTTTTAGCAAACCTGCCTGACTGGCCTTTACATTGATCTTGCCCTCGGCAGGCTCGGTACAGGTTACATTCTCACCGGCAATTCCCTTGGCCATACGGGAAATCGCATCATTCTCATGAACTTGTCCCTCTGTAAGCTCAATTAAGTAAATATGCTCTTTGCCAATATTTTTCAAATGACAAATATCCTCTTGTCGTATAATGTGCCCTTTTTTAAAAGCCGGCCCCCGATATTCACCAGGCACAATTTTAGACATGTCATGGCCCAATACCATTCCAACAGCATCTTCTACTCGCACTTGTCTAATTGCCACATTATCGCTGCCTTTCTTCTACTATTATAAAACAAAAAAACTGTTTTCCGCGTGAGAAAACAGTCAGGCATCTGGTGCCTTCTTTGTTTTCCTTTCCTAACACGCCCAGGCATGGTCGTTTCCTTCCATACCCGAATCGGCCATTTGTTCATAAACGTGTGTTCTTAGACACAAATGGCTCGGAAAACTTAATAATCAGATTATCGGATAATCCCTTTCATTGTAAATCACCCTGCAAAAAAAGTAAAGAAAAAGCCCCTGCACACCATGATGCGCAGGGACCTTTTTAACGTTTATGAAGCAGGTAATCGTAAGCAATCAGAGCAGCTTTTGCACCGTCTCCCGCTGCAATTACAATTTGCTTATCGGGACCATTGCTAATATCGCCAGCTGCAAAAAGGCCGGGAATATTAGTTTGGGTCCTACAATCTGTCACAACTTCGTTGTTCTGATTAAGCTCTACTACGTTTTGCGCAAATTCTGAGTTTGGTATTAAACCAATTTCAACAAATACGCCTTCTACTTCCAGTTCTTGCTCTTCATTGGAGTCACAATTTTGCACAACGATTTTCCCGACGACCTGACTGCCCTCAATTTTTTTGGTTATATACCCTGTTAATTCAACAATATTGGTTGCTTCCTTCATCTTATCAATAATAATAGGATCAGCAATATATTCTCTCCGGGAGATAAGATATACTTTTTCCCCCACTGAGCTGACTTCAATAGCCGCCTGTACAGCTGAATTTCCGCCACCAACAACAGCCACTTTTTTATTAGCGAACAAAGGTCCGTCACAGGTAGCGCAGTAACTGACGCCCCGACCGGTAAATTCCAGCTCACCCGGTACGTTCAAACGCCTTGGGCGCTTGCCGGATGCCAGAATGACTGTCTTCGCCTGATGCTCTTCTTCTGCTGTAGAGACAGTAAATGTTCCGTCAGCATTAACCGTAAGTCCAGTAGCTTCCTGATACTCAATTTTTACAGAAAAGCGCCGTACCTGCTCTTCAAACTTTCCCATCAGCTCCGGTCCGGTAATAAATTGATAGCCCATGTAATTTTCAATTTCCATTGTCCACATTGGCTGACCGCCAAAATCAGTAGTGATGAGCAAAGTGTCCATTTTCTTCCTTGCGGCGTATACGGCTGCTGTCATACCTGCCGGACCACCGCCAATTATAATTAAGTCGTACATCGCTATTCACCTCACAAAATTAAGTAAAATTATTATTATTTCAGCAGGACTGCTGTGAATAATAATTGAAAAATAAAACAAATAAAGGTGACGTATTCTCATGAAGACCGCTATTACTAGTATCGTTTTGTTCAGTTTGAATATACAGCTGCTTGATTATGATGATATTTCCAAAACCTCTTCTAGTCTAGCATCTCTTGCATGTTTGTCAATAATCTGCTAGTATACTTACAGTCATTTACAGGAGTGTGATACTATAATGATACCACAAACAGTTGCCCGCATTAATGAATTAGCGCGCAAACAGCGCGAAACAGGCTTATCAGACGAAGAAAAGGCCGAACAAAACCAGTTGCGACGTATTTATATTGATAATATAAAAAGCCAGGTCCGGCAGCAGTTAGAACAGGCTCAGCCGGAGCACAAACACAATTGCGGCTGCGGCTGCCATCACAAGCATTAATATATCCTATGTATTGTGCCCTGTCTAAGCGAGAGGAGTCCTACCATGAGTAAAGCCGGCACATCTAGTTGGCTGCTAATTGCCTTATTAAGTATCGGACATTTTTTCAGTGATTTTTATAATACGTTTTTGCCTGCTCTTTTACCAGCTGCATCAGCAAATCTGGGGCTTTCTTTAACCGCTACAGGTTCGCTCATTATGGTCTACTCCCTTACCTCCAGTATTTTGCAGCCTCTATTAGGCTACTACATGGATAAGCATGGCTGGACCTGGTTAATTCTTTGCACCATTCCTGCCAGTGCTTTATTCATTTGTCTTGCAGGAATGGTAACAAACTATTGGCAGTTGTTTACCTGCATCACGCTTGCCGGTCTTGCTTCTTCACTTTTTCATCCTTTAGGGTCTGCAATGTTGAATAAAGCTACCACTGGCTGCAATAAAGGGATATCAATGGCTCTGTTTATCGGTGGCGGTAACCTTGGTGTAGCAATCGCACCGGCTTTTGTCTTATATTATCTATACCGCTTTGGTACCGATCAGCTGCTTTGGCTGTCAATTCCCGGTATAGCATTAGGCTTTGCCTGCTATTTGGGAAAAGTCCATCAAATCCCCATCAGCCGAACTTCAACCGAGCAAGCACAGCTTTCCGGTCATGCAATTCCCTGGTATCGTTCAGGTAATTTATTAAAGCTCAATATTGTTATGGGCCTGCGCTCCTGGCCGCAGGCTGCTCTACCTAACTTTCTTGTATTATGGCTGGCTCAGCAAGGCCACGCAACGTCACTTGCCGGCGGTATGCTTACCGTCTTTTTGCTGGGAGGAGCGCTGGGCAGCATTGGCGGCGGTTATGTAGGCGACCGCTTTGGTCGAAAGAGCTGTATCATACTCTCTCTTATGCTATGCATCCCCGCACTTTATTTTTTCCTGACTGCTCACGAGATCACACCAACAACGTATATCCTGCTTGGACTAAGCGGTGCAGCGCTGCAGGGGACTCTGCCGTCCTCTATTATTTGGGCACAAGAGATGTTACCGGCTAACGCCGCTATGGCTTCAGGTATGATGCTAGGCTTATCTTTTGGTCTAGGTGGCCTGGGCGCTGCCGTAACTGGTGCCCTTGCTGATTATATTGGCTTACAGGCAGCTTTGCTGTGGTCGCTGCCGGCGCTTGCACTGGCAGCATTCATTACTTATTTGATTCCAGATACGAAAGGCTGTTATCCAGCACCCCCATCAATTCAAACAAATAAATAAAAAATGCCGCAAGCTTATAAGGCTTGTGGCATTTTTTATTTATTTAGAAACAAAGGTCTGACAGTCAGTATCATCCGTTTTTGCAGCATTAGTTCCAATCACTTCAATCGACTGGGCACTGCAGTTGTTACCTGAATCCCAGTGTTTACAGCCACTTACAAAGCATTCTACATTCGGAGTAATTTGCTTGCCATCCATAAACGCGCCTGTTACCGCACCGGCAACATTTGCATTATGAAATGCTCCAACCATATCCCCCATCGTTTTACGATGATGGAAGGCCTTACACTGCGTATCACTTGAGGCCTTGGCTGATCCGCTTTCTTCGTTATTATATACACTAATTTTGGCGGCCATACACTGATCACCAGGCATGTAATGGGTACATTGGTCTACAGTACACTTAACCATAGGATTAGTAGCCAAAAAAATCACCTCTCTGTTTTTTTTAGTTTGTGCAACTCTTAGAGAAGTATGCTTTTTTAAACAAGAATTAATTCCCATGCAACTCTTGTATCATAATGGCATGCCGGGCAATACAGCAAATGTACACATTGTCCCTCAGAACTTGTTTGTTGCAGGGCGGGCCAGTCCATATACGGACTATAGGGTCCATAATAATCTTCCAGAATGCCTCCATCTTCCATGCGCCCAGTGCAACTGGGGCAGGAAATAAGAATGCTCTGCAAGCCGTTGCAAATCGGGCATACCACTTCCACACCGGATCCCTCCTTTTATAATACGAACGGCTGCCAGCCTCATTGCATATAATATGACATAGAAACTTTACAAGGATGGTGGCCGTGTTGAATATCAAGCATGCATTAGGCGCATCATTTGTTTTTACACTTGCACTCTGGGTATTTAGTGGCCTAGGCTCGCTCTGGTTCCCTCAGCCGGTCATAAATGTCCTGCGTAGTGCTTTAGAATTAATAAGCACGCTGCCGGGCTTTATTATTTTTTTCATTGTTTGGTATGGCAGCAACCAGGAAACAGGGCCGCGAATTACGATGATCAGCCTGGTAATGGCGAGCACAAGCATCCTCAATTTAGCCCATTTATTGGCTTATCCCGGTATTCCCATATTAGGGCAAACCGACACAACTGCTATTTGGGGACTTTCTTCGCTTTTCGCCAGCATGCTTTGGTCCTTTGGCTTGCTTTATGCTGTTTGCTTGCCAACTAACGGGCCTACAACATTGCCGGCAAAAACGCTGCTGTATTCTACCTTCTTTTTGATAGCCGGTTTAATCGCCAACATTACACTTAATTATAATGTATGGCTAAGCAGTCATCATCCCATTGTGTATTATACCCGTTATTTAGCAACAATCGCCGACTTTTTTGCTTTATTAATGATTCGCCGTAATGCTACTGGTCAAACCGCTGACCAGCTGCTGCAAGTGGCACTTCTATTTGGTATATTGGCTGACTTTAGTTTTGCTTTCACCAATCACCTTACACAGACGCTGAATATGTCTGGCCATTTATCAAAAATAGTTGCTAATTTCTATCTGCTGTTCGTTTGCCAGTTTATGGTAATCCGCAAGCCATATGAAGAAATGCTCCAGTATAAAGAGGAGTTGGAAGCGCTAGCTGCCAATAATGCAAAACTTTATCAGGAATCAGAACAACAGCGTAATTTAATTGAGGATACCTTAGCTAAAATTGGCGCTATGATCTCATCGCAATTAAATCTAAAGGATACCCTGGATTCAATTGCTGATATGGTAGCTGACCTAATGGGTGCCCGCCAAAGTGCGATTGCACTCTTGCATAAAGACCTCTCCAGCTTACAGGTATCGGCCAGCTATGGCATAAATACACCTCCGGCGGTTATTCCGCTTGCTACTAGTCTTGCCGGTCAAGTGCTTGAGCAAAAAGCGGCATTGTATATTAGTGATTTATCCGTGCACCCCGAATTATTCCGGCCTCAGTTAATCTTTTCCAACATACGCTCAATTATTTGTGCCCCGCTGGTCAATGATCAGGAGTTAATCGGCGTCATTGAAGCATACTCCAGTGAAAAAGGTGCCTTTGGCGATGCCGATGCTCTGCTTTTAAAAGCGTTAGGTCATCATGCCGGTGCAGCAATTACTAGTGCTATGCAGTATGAAGAAACGAAAATACGTCTTGATGAAGAAAAGTTCCTTTATCAAATCGCCCATTCGGCCGCCTCAACAATTGATACAGATACGATTATTGATACCTGTACCAAACACGTGATTCAAGCTCTTAATGCCGATGTGGGAATCGGACTCTTAACCAATAGTCAAAGAGGGTTATTTACGGTAAGATCTGCTCTTGGTCTAACTTGCGGGCAAAACAACATTGAATTGAGTGAGTATCCTGAACTTGCAGCAATCTTGGATACTCAAAAGCCGGCAGCAGTCTCAGCAGACGTATTCCCTTTTCTAAATGACCATTGCGAGGATGGTATCATTAAGCAGCTGATTATTTTGCCCCTTTCCGTAGATCAACGACTGCTGGGATTAATTGTCGCCGGATGGCAGCGCTATGTTGCTCCGGAACACCTAGAAAGGCCTGGCTTTCCTGCTCTTATGGCCCAGCAAATTGCGCTGGGACTGGAAAAAGCACAGCTCTATAATCAAATCAAAGCGATGGCACTTTCTGATGGGCTGACGGGCTTGGCCAATCGCCGTAACTTTGATATGTTCTTACGAACCGAACTGCGCAGGGCATCCTCTCTGCAGCGCCCGCTCAGTCTCATTATGCTTGATCTTGATAAATTTAAAAGCTATAACGACACTTATGGTCATTTAACTGGTGACAAATTATTGGCACAAATTGGCGAAATCCTTCGCCACGGCGTACGCAGCATTGATTTTCCGGCACGCTATGGCGGCGAAGAATTCAGCATAATACTGCCTGAATGCAGTAATTCAGAAGCAGTAAACATTGCAGAAAAGCTGCGCCATACAGTTGAAACTACTCAATTCCCTGATAATATGACCACTTACACGGCCCGCATAACCGCCAGCCTCGGGATTGCTACCTATGATCCTTCTCTGCTTCAAGAGCAGCCGGATATGGAAAAACTAATTTCAGTGGCGGATAAAGCTTTGTATCAGGCAAAGCAAGAGGGGCGCAACCGGGTAATAAGTGCGACGGTCTTTCAGTAACCCACAAATACTGTCATGGGGACGGTTCCGCTGAAACAATCACAAAAATCTTCCGCTGGATAGCGGAAGATTTTTGTTGTCTACTCAGGAAATTCTTATTTAAATGCGTAAGAAAAATGTTACAATAATTACATTAAAATGCTTGTTGGCAAATGAGGACAAGAAAGGACTGATACTTCTATGCCTTGGAAAAAATACTGTGTCTTTGCCTTAGTGGCACTGCTTACAACGTCCTTGTTAGCCGGGTGCGGAACTGCCTCTAATACTGGTAAATCAGAAAAAATCTTGCGTTATGGAGCTGGCGCAGAACCGCGAACTCTCGACCCACGCAAATCAACTGGAACCCCGGACAGTACAATCCAGGCCCAGCTGTTTGAAGGATTAACTGCCTTAGATCAGAAAGAAAACGTAGTACCGGCAGTAGCCCAAAGCTGGGATGTATCTGCTGACGGCTTAACCTATACCTTCCACCTGCGTGCTAATGCAAAATGGTCCAATGGCGAGTCCGTGACTGCTCATGATTTTATTTATTCCTGGACTACTGCACTAAGTTCTGACTTAGCTAGTGAATACGCATATCAGCTGTATTATATCAAAAATGGAGAGGCTTTCAATAAAGGGCAAGCCAAAGCAACAGATCTGGGATTGAAAGCGCTTGATGACCGGACGCTGGAAGTCACTCTTGAAGATCCTACAGCATACTTCCTTACGCTGCTGGCCTTTCACACCTATTATCCAGTGCATAAAAAGACAGTTGAAGCAAATCCCAAATGGGCTGCAGATGCAAAAACGATCATCGGCAATGGTCCATTTGCAATAACAACCTGGATTCACAATAGTAAAATCGAATTTGTTAAAAACGCACACTATTGGGATGCTGATAAAGTCAAATTGAGCAAACTTGAATTCTTTTTAACAGACAGCAGTACAACAGAATTAGCTATGTTTGATAACGGCCAGCTTGATATGGGAGATAATCCACCTTCAACCGAGTTTAGCCGGTTAAAAAAAGAAAACAAACTGGTAATTACCCCCTACCTCGGGACTTACTTTTATTCCTTCAATGTCACCGCTCCCCCCTTTGACAATAGTAAAGTCCGCAAGGCTTTCAGTTTGGCAGTTAACCGGGAAGCAATTATCCAGAATATCACGAAAGGTGAGCAAAAAGCCGCTTTAAGCTGGGTTCCCTTTGGTGTACCTGATCTTGACGGTACTGATTTCCGTCAAAACGGCGGTAACTATTTACGGGACAATAATATCGAAACGGCAAAACAGCTGCTGGCAGAAGCAGGTTATCCCAGCGGGCAAGGACTGCCGCAAATAACACTAATCTATAATACCAATGAAATGCATAAAGCCATTGCTGAAGCGCTTCAGGAAATGTGGAAGAAAAACCTAGGTGTAACTGTTGAAATAGCAAATCAGGAGTGGAAAGTATTTATTGAAAACCGCCATAAAGGCTTCTACCAACTTGCCCGTAATGGCTGGCTTGGCGATTACGCTGATCCCATGACCTTTATCGATATTTTCATGTCTAATAGCGGCAATAATGAGGCCCAGTACAAAAACCCCGCTTATGATAAATTGGTTGATCTGGCAAAATCTACTCCAGACTTGTCTGTCCGCCAAAAAGCTTTGCACGATGCTGAAAAGCTCCTGTTTGATGATGCTGTGCTGCTTCCCCTTTATTTCTATACCAAACCGGCGGCAGTGAATCCGAAAGTCAAAGGCTATTCCCGGTCTGTGCTGGGTACGCTTTATTTTAAAGAAGCTTATATAGAATAATAAAGCAAAAAAAGGACACCCAGCGGTTTAGCCTGCTGTGTGTCCTTTACTTATTTACGCTATTTAAGCTTTGCTCTGTTGCTTTCCCATATGGTTAAGCAGCCAATACAAGGGTATCCCAGCTGCAGTAATTCCAAGAGCTACTATCGCATCGGTAGGATTGTTCATGACTGTACTGATAACAATATAAACGGAACCCACAATCGCGATTACTGGAACTAACGGAAAAGCCGGTACACTATAAGGTCGCTTTTCCGGACTGGTTTTACGTCGTAAAATAAAGATCGCCGCAAATCCAAGAATGTAGAAGCCCCAGATAATGAACATCGCCAGATCAGTTAAACGGTCAGGGTCACCTACTGTGACAAACAAAACTGCTAATAAAAACTGCATACCAATTGCGTTAAGCGGAGTGCCAAACCGGCTTGTTTGGCTGAGCAATGACGATGCCGGCAATTGTCCCCGCAAAGCCATCGCATAGGAGACTCGTGGACAGGTAAGAATATAGCCATTCAATGCACCAAATATGGATATTAAAATACCAATATTAATTAATTTACCGCCAACATCTCCAAATAACCAGGTGGCCGCCGACCCGGCTGCCAGTTTTCCTTGCGTTACAATTTCCGCTGCAGGCAGCACATGAAGAAGAGCAAGATTTATTGCCAAATAGGCAACCATAACTGTTCCTAAACCGATGATAATCGCTCTTGGCAGCATTTGAGCGGGATTTTTCATCTCCCCTGCGACAAAACCTACACCAATCCAGCCATCATAAGCCCAGAGGGTAGCCAGTACCGCCGCTCCCATTCCAGCAGAATCACTAGCGCCGCTAGGCATTGACAGTATTTGAGCATTCCCTTTCCATAAGCCAAACACCACAATTAAAGCAATTGGCACCAGCTTGGCTACCGTAGCTGCCGATTGAATCATTCCTCCATAGCGGGTCCCCAGGGAATTAACAGCCGAAAGAAAGAGAATTGTTCCTATTGCCAAAGGCAGCTTCAATTCTTCAGAGCTACTGAAGAAAGGAATCAGTAAGGATGAAAAATACAGTCCCAAAGCCCCTACAAGAGCCGGTCCATAAATAACCGTCTGTACCCAGCCGAAAAGATATCCCCAAAACTTGCCGTAGACTTCATCGAGACATGCGTATAAGCCGCCTGTCTTGGGAATCTGAACTCCTAATTCAGCAATAGTTAATCCTGCAGCTAATGTAATAAGGCCGCCGATTACCCAAGCAGCCAAAGCTAGCGTCGAATCACCGGCAGCTAAAATGACTTTGCCGGGCTTCATAAAAATGCCGGAACCAATTACCATCCCCACAACAAGGGCAGTTGCAGGAATAAGTCCTAAGTCGCGACGCAAATTTCTTTCATCATTACGTCCTTGTTGTTGCACTACTTAATCCCTCCCAGTATATGTTAACCTTGAATCCTCACTAACAATAACAAAAAGGGACAAAAACCGCAATAGAAAAACATATTGCAGGAAAATTCGGATAAATAGTAAATATAGGAAATAACCTACAATTAATGAGGTGATAACATGTCCACGCAACCAGCTTCACTGAATATTCGGCCCCGGATTTTATATCAAGTTGCCAAAGCAGCCTGGGAAGGCAAGCTCTTTGAAAGCCGGGAGGAAATCTGCCGGATGGTACATGCTGAATACGAAGACGAAACAACCCGTCTGCACGTTGCCAATCAGATTCGAATTGCTATGGGGCTTAATCCCCATACTTTTGATTACGTACTGCAGGATGATGATGAGCTTGCACTCATGGGTATGGGCAGCGAACCAATTGTAGTAGCCGATCCGTCTGGCTGCCGTTCCTGTAATCCGGCTGAACGTCATTGCGAAAAAATTTGTCCGGTCCATGCCATCAGCCACGATGATTTTGGTGTCCTCAAAATTGATCACACGAAATGTCTCGGTGATGGCTACTGTGTTGATGCCTGTTCCTTTGGCGCACTTTCGCAAAAATCACAGTTTGTCCCGCTCATTGAATTATTGAAACAAAAAACACATCCTGTCTACGTTTCTATCGCACCGGCTTTTGCCGGACAATTTGGGCCTGCCGTTACACCGGGAAAACTGCGCACAGCATTGCTTAAGCTCGGTTTTATAGAAATGGTGGAAACGGCACTGTATGCTGATCTGATTACCATTAAGGAAGCCTTTGAGTTCAATCACCATGTGAAAGACAGCTCCGATTTTTTAATTACCAGCTGCTGCTGCCCCATTTGGATTAAATTGATTGAAACAAAGTTCCCCGACTTGCTAGACCATATTTCTCCCTCCGTATCACCAATGGTCGCTTCCGGTCGAGTCATTAAGGCATTAGAGCCTGATGCTAAAGTAGTATTCATCGGCCCCTGCATTGCAAAAAAAACAGAGGCTGTGCTGCCTGATCTGAAGGGCGCTGTCGATTTTGTACTGACCTTTCAGGAGCTGGCTACTATTTTTGAAGCAGCCGGCATCAATCCTGCCGAGCAGCCAGACGAAGAAAATGCACAAGCTTCCTGGGGTGGACGCCTATATGCCCGTACTGGCGGTGTCAGCGCTGCCGTTGGCGCAACACTGGAAAAACTGGTTCCCCGCCGTGCACAGAGCTTTTCTCCACTTCGGGTTGACGGCATTCCTGACTGCCAAAAAGCAATGGAGGATATTCGCCAGGGGCAGCTTACTCACAACTTTATTGAGGGTATGGCCTGTAAAGGAGGCTGCGTCGGTGGCCCTGGGCGCATCATTTCCCCTGAAGAAGGTACCACTCATGTCAATCACTATGGCAATGCATCTCATGCCCATACGCCTGTTGAAAATCCGCAGGTTTACTCTATCTTGGTCCGCTTGGGCCAAAGCCAAGGTGAGGATTTGCCGGAACTTACCGGTGAAAGCACAATGGCTGCTTTATTGGCCCGTAAATTAAACTAAATTTCCAGTGCCAATTCTAGTAAAATTTGTTATTATAAAAGTATACTGTATACTATTTTAGGAGGGACTACTACTGATGACAAATCAGCATCCCGTAAAAATTGTTGAAACCGTGCTGAGAGACGGCCATCAATCCTTAGCAGCCACTCGTATGCGCATGTCCGACATGCTGCCTATTCTCGAACAATTGGATGATATTGGTTTTTGGGCATTGGAAGCCTGGGGTGGCGCCACTTTTGACAGCTGCCTGCGTTTTTTAAATGAAGATCCCTGGGAACGACTGCGGACCTTGCGCAGACACTTACCCAAGACCCCTATTCAAATGCTGCTTAGAGGTCAAAATGTATTAGGTTATAATCATTACGCTGATGATGTTGTCAGGGAGTTTGTGAATCGGTCCGTTGACAACGGTGTTCGTGTTATTCGTATCTTTGATGCACTCAATGATGTGCGTAATCTGGAAGTATCGATGAGAGCAGCCAAACAAGCCGGTGCTCATGTAGAAGGAGCTTTTGTCTATACCATCAGCCCTTATCATACCAACGATACCTTCCTGCAGGTAGCCCGTGATCTGGTTTCTCTTGGCGCCGACTCGGTATGTATTAAAGATATGGCCGGCTTGCTCGCCCCATATGATGCCTATGAGTTAGTGAAAAAGCTTAAGTCTGAAATTACAGTTCCCATTCATCTCCATACACACTACACCAGCGGTATGGCTTCTATGACCTATTTAAAAGCGATAGAAGCTGGCGTTGATATCGTTGATTGCGCTTTATCTCCCTTTGCTATGGGAACCTCCCAGCCCGCCACAGAAGCACTTATTGCGGCACTGGAAGGTCATGAGCGCGATACAGGCTTGAAAAAAGAAGCACTTTATCCGATTGCTGATCATTTCCGCACTGTAAAAAAACAACTTGCTGAAACATTCAAACTGAATACTGCTATGGATATTGACACAAAAGTTCTCACTTTCCAAATCCCCGGCGGTATGTTATCCAATCTGCTTAATCAGCTCAAGGAGCAGGGTATGGCGGATAAATATCCTGAGCTGCTGGAAGAAATGCCTCGCGTGCGGGCTGATTTGGGTTACCCCTCCCTCGTTACTCCTACCAGTCAGATCATTGGCTCTATGGCAGCCTTTAATGTTATGCTTGGCCGCTATAAAGTTGTTCCAAGAGAAATTAAAGATCTAGCACGTGGTAAATATGGCCGTACACCAGCACCAATTGACCCTGAGCTGCTAAAAACCATTATTGGTGATGATCCGGTTATTACGCATCGCCCTGCCGATGATATTGCACCGCAAATGGACAAGTTCCGTCAGGAGCTGGCCGAAAAAGGCTTTCCTAATGCCAGTACTGAAGACGTGCTGTCCTACGCAGTTTTCCCGGAAGTTGCCTTGGAGTTTTTCGAAAAAAACCGTAAATAGAAATATAAAAAGTCCTCAGGCTGTTAACAGCCTGAGGACTTTTCCTTAATAAAAACAAGAGTCACCAACAAATTCCCGCAAAATAGAATTGGGGGGAATCTGATCATCTACAGCAGACTTAAAGTAGGCTAAAAAGTTTAGCATCCGTTGTGCTTCGGAATATACGGATTCATTAGGACCAACTTTTTCGAGCAAAGGAATTGCATATTTTTTTAATATTGCAAGTTCATAAATGAGTGCAGAGTTGAACATAATATCTGCTTCTTCCTGAAAAGGAAAAATATTTCGTTCCTCGCCTCTTCGCACGGAGGGCCACATACGCAGTGTTTTCAAAGCATCCTGAGAACGGAACTGACTGTCTCTGACAATGCGTCTCAAAAGTCGTGCATCTGTGGTTGGAATACGGTTATGATTATCAATAGACAACTGCGTTAAAGCACTCACGTAAATCTTTACTTTATGCTCTTTGGCGATGGCCGCAGTCAGTCGCTCATTCAAACCATGAATTCCTTCAATAATCAACGGCTGTTCCTTATTAACCTTGATGATATGCCCTCTATATTCACGCTGGCCTGTCATAAAATTATAAGAAGGTATCTTTACCTCTTCGCCTTGCAGCAGGCGCGTAAGATGCTCATTAAATAATTCCAGATCAATTGCTTCAATTGCTTCAAAATCATAATTGCCCTTTTCATCCCGAGGGGTAAAGTCACGGTCAACAAAATAATCATCCAGCGAAATCGGAACAGGGCGCACTCCATTCACTCTTAACTGAATTGTTAAGCGCTGAGCAAACGTGGTTTTACCTGATGAAGATGGCCCCGCTACTAAAATTACCCGGACTTCTTTGCGATGTTCTGATATAAAGTCAGCTATCTGCGCTATTTTTTTCTCATGGAGAGCTTCTGCTACACGGATAATGGTCGTAAGGTTGCCTTCTTCAATATACTCATTTAAGTCGCCAACATAACCGCATTTCATAATTTTTCCCCATTGTTCAGCCTCTAAAAATACCTTAGCCAGTTTAGGCAATTCAATAAAAGGGGGAAGTTCATTCGGCTTTTCCTTCTCCGGAAAACGGAGCAGCAAGCCAGGTGGATAAAAGCGCACTTCAAAATGCTTTAAATAGCCTGTACTAGGAGCCATAGTTCCATAAAAGTATTCAAAAGTCGGACCGCAATAGTAGAGACTTACCTGCTCTCGCTCCAACTGGCACAAAAGCTTAACCTTTTCTAGCTGTCCAGCAGATTCAAAGAGTTTTATTGCCTCGGCTAACAGCAGCTTCGTGCGGATAATTGGCCGGTCCTCACGTATTATTTCTCTCATACGCTGCTCAAGCGCAGCTATATCAGCAGCTGTAACTTCCACCTGCCGATGCAGTTCACAATACAGCCCCTTGCTAAGCGAATGTTCAACTGTAATTTCTCCGTCGGGAAACAACTCCGCCGCAGCTACAATCATAACAAAAGTCAAGCTTCTTTGATATACCTTTATTCCTTCTTCTGTTGTAAGGTCCAACAATTCAATTGTAGCATCGGCTTGAAGCGAGCTTTGCAAATCGCGCACATCATTGTTAACTTTAGCAGCCAGTACTGGCGTTGCTGTTTGTTTGCTAATTGCTGTGCTTATTTCCAGCAAAGTACTGCCTTTTGCGAATTGGTGCGTTTCTCCTGTCTTTAGCTGGATGGATATCTGTTCCTTCATTCTTTAACCTCCATGTAGAGTGTCTTGACTAAGTTAAATCTTAGCTTAGCCAGCGTACTTTTTTCGCACTGCTGCGTTGTCGTCGCCTTACATATTTCCGATATGTGCGGAACTCCTCCGCCTTGTATTGCAAAAAAATCTACACTGTCTAATTCTAATTCACAACTTTGCCAAGACACTAGTCTTCGTGGTTCATATAAGGCGGTATAAATATATACGAAGGAGCGACCTTATTTATCCCGTAAAAAAAGAAAGAGCGCTAAATGTCGCTCTTTCTCCCTTTAAAGCTGTTGCTACCGCTCACGGATCATTCGCAGCAACCGTAAAGCCATTATTGGGACTATTGGAATACGGCGAGCAGCAAACCGTGCGCCTAACATAAAAATACAAAAAGACCCTACTATATGCACTAACCAGAAGCCGGTGCGCGGAAATTCCCACGTTGTATTATCTAAGCAATTTTTCTTTTTAAATCCCACTTTTGCATCGCCTCCTTTGAAGATAGTATCTCCAAAAACAAAAAATAGGCTAATGCAAAACAATAGTATTATTTACCAGACGCGGCAATCGAAGCTGCTACTTTACCGGCCATACCTAGCATTTTAGCTTGTGGTACAGCACAAACAGCGATACGGATACCTTTCCCTAGTGGAACAGCATAAATGTAATCGTCATGTAATTTATCGCATACAGCATCGGGATTTTCAGCCGGTACCGTAATAAAGAAGCCAGCTACATAGGGCAGCATGGTTAAATTAGCTGCGGCAGCTTCTGCGGTGAAGATACTGGCTCTCTGATGAATTAATTTATAATATCCTTCCCGTTCCTTTTCCATTTGAGCCTGCAGCGTTTTATCCTGATAAATATTGGATAATAGCCTCATGCAGCCACGATTAATATTGGACCAGGTAGCACGGCTGGTATATTGATTAATGTCTTCAAATTCTTTTATTACTTGTTCACTGGAAGATATACCGATCATGGCTCCCGTACGTTGTCCATACATCGTATACCCCTTAGACATACTGAAGGCTAAGATAGCCAACACATTAGACGGCAGATTTCCTAATTTTTTCATGAATGCACGGCTGGCATTTTTCTCACCGGCATAATCTAAATAAGCGATGTCAATTAATAGGATAATGCGTTTATTGGCATTAGCAGCGCAGTCTTTGCATAGATCAATAACCTTGTCCCATTCTCCGTCAGTTAAGCTGTATCCTGTTGGATTATGAGCAGGTGTATTTAGCAGAACAACCAAATTATCCTGTTTCTCCAGCAGCGCCTTAACCTTGCTTTCAAATGCGCGGATATTAAAATTTTGATTTTCATCAAAAAGAGTATATGTATCTAGCTTGCGCAACGCATCCTCACACAATACCTTGTATGGCCCCCAATACCAGTCAGAGGTTAAAATCGTATCACCAATCTCTGTGTAATTCCATACGGTATGATGGATGACACCGGAACCACCGGACGTGGCAATCCCCTTTGCATAGGCCTCAGGCCGGTTATCAGCAAATGATAACTCAATAGCGGCATCCAAAAATTCCGGTAATCCGGATATAGGGGCATAGTTAATCACTTCATTCATGGGAAGTTCGCGCCAAGCTTTTTCAATTGTAGGCAGGCAAACCAATTTCTCATTGTCATCCAGCAAAGCACCAATTGTTGCATTCGTAACTTTATCTTTGCCAACCGCAAGAACCGCTTGATTGGCAGCCCCGCTGGCGCCGAAAATCTTATCAGTCGCAAATTTTCCTTTGGCATGTGAAGCCGCTAAACTTGTAATCATTTTTTCTTCCTCCCATAAATATTATTTTAGATATCCCTTTACTATATTTCCGGGCAATTAAAAGGCCTCAAGGATACATTTTATGCAATAATCGTGGAAACGGAATTGTCTCCCGAATATGGTCGAGTCCACAAAGCCAGGCAACAGTTCGTTCCAGGCCAAGACCAAAGCCCGAGTGAGGAACTGAACCGTAGCGTCGTAAATCAAGGTACCATTCAAAAGCCTCTTCGGGTAATTTATGCTCTGCAATACGCTGCTTGAGCAAATTGAGATCATCAATCCGCTGACCACCGCCAATAATTTCGCCATAACCTTCCGGAGCTAAAAGATCTGCGCCTAGAACAACCTTGGAGTCGGCAGGATCAGGCTTCATATAAAAAGCTTTAATTGCAGTCGGATAGCGATGCACAAATACCGGTGCATTAAAATGATTGGATATGATCGTTTCATGAGGTGCGCCAAAGTCGTCTCCCCATACAAAATCTTCGCCGGCCTGTTTCAGTATTTCTACCGCATCAGTATAGCTAATACGCGGAAAAGGCAGTTTTACGGCCTCAAGCTTGGCAACATCCCGCCCTAGAGTCTGCAATTCATTGGCACATTTTTTCAAGACGCGCTGAATAACAAAACAGATCATTTCTTCTTGCAATTTCATATTATCATCTACATCAAAATAAGCCATTTCAGCTTCAATCATCCAAAACTCCAGCAAATGACGGCGGGTCTTAGATTTTTCAGCCCGGAAGGTCGGTCCAAAACAATAAATCCGCCCTAACGCTAATGCTGTTGCTTCATTATAGAGCTGTCCACTCTGTGATAAATAGCCTTTATCACCATGATAGTCCAATTCAAACAGGTTTGTTGTACCTTCGCATGCTGCAGGCGTTATGATTGGTGCATCAGCGAGTACAAAATCATGCTGATAGAAAAATTCCCGTAACGCATGCTCGATCTCTGAACGAATGCGCAATATCGCGACTTGCCGGGGTGTACGAATCCACAAGTGACGTCGTTCTGCTAGAAAATCGACACCATGCTCTTTATGCGTAATGGGATACTCTTCAGCAATTGTTACGATTTCCACTCCTGTTACCTGCATTTCATAGCCGCCTAAGGCACGGGGCTCATCCATAACAATGCCGGTTAGTTTTAAAGAGCTTTCCTGGGTAAGTGTTTGGGCTGCTTCATATAATTCAGGTGCAATCTCTTTTTTTACCATAACACCCTGTACCAAACCGCTGCCATCCCGGACAATCAGAAACTGAATCTTCCCTGATGACCTGCGATTATACAGCCACCCCTGAATTGTAACCTGCTGACCTACATGACTGCCTAAATTTTTAATTAAAACTGTCTCCAAATGCTACCACTCCTTTTGTGCAATTAACACAACTGGGAAGTGTCTGAAAACTAGCGGGCTGACCAATGACGAGCCGCAGTATAGTGTAAAAAGTGCGTCAGGAAGTGGTCAGACAGTTTTCAGATACGCCCTAATGTAACCAGGTTAAAAACTCTATAAAACATTACTCATGATCGGCGTTGCGTTTTCCTGTTATCTCATTAATGATCATCGCCATCACAGTACAATTCTCTCCTGCAGGCTAACTGGCTCACAATTACGGTCGTGGTCAAAATGAGCTGTTATATCGCAAGCCTCCTTATACCAAATATTGTTACTTATTCTGGAGAAGTTAGGTAAATCCTGTCACTTGATTTAAATAATAAAAAAAATGCTGGTTATCATGCATATAGCAAAAGCAGGCCATTCGGCCTGCTTTTGCATTTAACATGAACTCAATTAGGGTTTTTTGTTAGCGTCATATTTAGCAGTTAAAGTTCCGCTAGTGTTTTGACTTGTAGTTCCAGAGAATTTTTGTTCCTGAGCTTCGATCATCTTACGGACCATATGACCGCCTACGCGACCGTTATCAGCAGAGGTCAACGCACCTTTGTACTGATTCTTGTAATCGGATAAACCAATTTCGGCTGCGGTTTCAAGCTTTAGTTGTTCAAGAGCCTGTTGAGCTGCAGGATTCACAGGTTTTCTGCTCCTTGACATGAAGAACACCTCCGTGAATTTTTTTATTTTGGTTCCATTTATAGAATGGCTTTTAACCAGAATTCAATTCCATGTAAATTTTGGAGATTAAAAAATTACATTAAATTCAGCCCGAAACTGGTTAGGTTTTACAGTCTCATCGTCGTGGCGTGTGGTGAAGTCCTGATACAAACTCAGGGTACCATTCTCAGTAACCTTATAATTAGCAGTAGCTCGAAACCCTTTCGAATTTGCATATGCTTCCGTATTCACCCAATTTGAATTAACTGCCCGGTCTTCAACGTCACGATAAGAAACTGCATAGTTAATATCACCTTTTTGTTCAATTTTACCAAAGGTCGCTTGCACCAAATAACCATTGGCTGTTGAGTTATCATTCTTCATGTATGATCCACTTAAGGTTACATTATTGGATACCTTGGTGCCGGCATTAAAAGACCAGTATTTGCTATCTTCAATATCATTTGCTTTTATATACCCAACACCAACATCTATTCCTGAAACAGTCGTGCCAATATCAAGTGCAATTGTATCAAGGCTAATGCTTGCTTCATTAGGCTGCCCAACGAAACCAATTGCATGAAACCGGCTTTTGTTAGGCCCCATATATATCCCTTTCATTCCATTAATATCAATAAACATCCCTTCGCCGACAATAAGAGGCTGCCGGCCAAAAATAGCGTCTGCATTAACGGTCTTATTGCCGGAAGTTAATTCAGCCGTATTGATGGCTTGGGGCGGTATAAGAGTTTTCATATCATCAGTACTTGGCGAATCAGCGAAGCTTGGTACCGGAACTAACATCAACGCAAATAAGGCAGCGGTAACCTTTTGCTTCATCTCTCGTCCTCCTCAAACTCCGCTATCCATTAACTAGTAAATATGTAGTATTCAGTTAAATGGTTAATAAGTGATTTTGTTTACATAATTCTATAAATACGACAAAAGTCCTGTGAATTGCCGCCTGCCAATAAATGGCTCAATATCAGCAGATACAGAAAAAAAGCAGTTTGATTATCCTAATTAAATCAGGATAATCAAACTGCTTTATAGCCTTTTAAAGCAAATTATTCCGGGAAGAAACGCTGGTGAATTGCATTAACCGCTTCTCTTACTTGCCCTGCATCAATTAAGCAGGAAATGCTAATCTCAGATGTACTGATAACTTCAATATTGATTCCGGCGTCTCCTAATGCACCAAACATCGTTGCGGCAATTCCCGGGCTGCCAAGCATACCGGCACCAACAACAGAGACTTTGGCTACCGTTTCTTTTATAACCACATCCAAAAGATCTAACTCACGGGCAATTTCGTCCAGAATCTCTTTTGCTTGTACTAAGTCTGGCTTAGTAACAGTAAACACAATATCATTCATATTTTTATCTGCATTGCGGATACTCTGAACAATCATATCTACATCAATGTTAGCCTCTGCCAGCGCTGAGAAAATCTTGTAAGCAATTCCCGGGCGATCAGGAACACCCAATACAGCAATTTTGACTACATTCGTATCATGGGTTACCCCTCGTATAATAAATTCACGTTCTTCCATCGTATATTCCTCCCTGATGATTGTCCCTGTTTTTTCTGTAAATGTTGAGCGTACGTGAATGGGTACATGATAATGCTTTCCCATTTCCACCGACCGGGGCTGCATGACAAGAGCACCTAAGCGAGCCATTTCAAGCATTTCATTATAAGTAACTTCCTGCATTTTTTTCGCATTAACAACTATTCGCGGATCAGCTGAGTATATTCCTTCTACGTCTGTAAAAATTTCACAAACATCTGCACTGATGGCACCGGCAAGCGCTACTGCAGTAGTATCCGATCCACCCCGCCCCAAAGTCACAATATCACCACAAGCATTAATTCCCTGAAAACCGGCTACAACGACAATTTTTCCCGCTTCTAATTCGTCTAATACACGTTGTGGTTCAATCTCATTAATTCGTCCCTTACCGTACGTAGCACTTGTGTGAATCCCGGCTTGAAATCCTGTAAAAGAAATTGCCGGGTGGCCCATTTCAGAAAAAGCCATTGCCAGTAACGCAATAGTAATTTGTTCACCAGTAGATAAAAGCATGTCCATCTCCCGGCCATAGTGCTTACCGGTCATTGCTTTTGCTAAGCCGATTAATTCATCTGTTGTATCTCCCATTGCAGATACAACCACTACTATTTTGTCTTCGGGCTTCTTGTCCCGCAATACTCTTGCGGCCACTGCTTTTATTTTTTCCGGTGTAGCCACCGAACTGCCGCCAAATTTTCTTACAACTAAAGACACTTCGCATCTCCCTCATCCAATAGAATTCTATTTCCCTTTATCTATATTCTCTGGAGAGAGACAATTTCCTCTTTACAATAGACATAAATGTATGTATTTCGTCATTATATGATCTTGTTTACTATCTTCCAATAATATTTGAGTCATGAGGATGTAAAAATGCCCCGGTTCTCACCGGGGCACAACTAGTTTCCTTATGCTTCTACTACAATCTTCTTGGAATTCTCCCAAATTCCGTGAATATTACAGTACGCAGTCGCCAATAACGTTCCTGATGAAGTAAGTTTGATCAAAGCTTTGCCAAATGGCTCAGTGTAGGCAGGACCTTTATTAGCTCCTTCAACGGATTCGCCATGGGCAGCAAAATCAAAATTAGCCAACTCATAAGCAAATTTGCCATTCTCGGGCATGAAATAAAGCTTAATCCAGCGAATGTGATGCTCTGTTGTGTTGGGATGAGCAATCTCGTTGCCAACACCTACTTCAACAGCCACTTTAGCACCTGCTTTGACTGTATCGGGACAATCAATCACCGGTACGTGTTTTTCTGTTTTCCAGTCATCAGTTTTCATAACCTCAGCAAATTTCATGATAGTCCTCCTTATTATTGGAAATGATTAGCATTGTATTAGTATATTACCTATTTAATTAAAAATTCCTCTAATATAAGGATAATTATCACTAATTTTTTTTAAAGAATAATGCCTATTTATAAATTCGGACCTTCAAAGCATGGATTAATTGCAGTTTGTCATCGGACCATCCATCCGGTACACTGGGCTTAACGGGTTCTATAACCAGATTGGTATCACAGGTTAAGCTCCCTTCAGCAGCTCGAATAGCGGCTAGTCCCGAATTAGATCGGCAAATTGTTTGCACCATATCTCGATCCACAACTAAATCAATAACACATTCATCCTGGGTGTCGCCCTTAATGAATCCTTGAAAATAGCTCTTATCAATCGAAGGAATGTTTTCGTATATGCACGCGATAACCTGCATAACAATTGCCGCACATAATTCGATGTATTGTTTATTGATTTGCCTAGGTTCTTTTTGTTCATAACGAACTCTTCCGGCACTTGATAAACTGGATATATGCGTCGGAATAACGACTTTATCAGGTAACCATACTCTTACTAGTAATATGTTGTTTAATATATCAATATTAAGCTCAATTGGAGATGGCATAATCATTTTGGATAAAACTTCATCCAAGCGGGCAAGTATAGCTGATCTTTCACCTGCCAGCAGTCTTTCTATTGCCCCGATTCTTTCATCTTCTTTTTTGTCATGTTCAGCCCGCTCTGCTTCGATCTGTTGTTCAATCGCAGTGCGCCGTCTTTCGCCCTCCAGTTCTGCATTGGCAACTGCCGTATTAATTGCTTTCTGGCGATCCTGCGCTGTTAAGTATATAGAAACTGCCAGAAAAACATTTACTACAAATGTTGCTCCTAAAAACAGGGCATTACTATTACTGAGTAACATGGCAATTACGCCTACAACTAGTCCACCACCTTTAGTTGCTAACGGAGTAATGAAGCTTTCCTCTACTTTACGCTTAGCCTCAACAGGCAAATGATCAAAATTCGGAATACTTCTTTCTACAAAGGCTTGCCGTTCTAAGAGTGGCTGATAATCGACCGGTTCGTAAGACAGCTTACTCAAACTAGCCAACTGTCCTTCAAGAGCAAGATTATATTCATGCTCATGCTTCCAGCGCTCTTCTTGCACAGCATGGCGTACATAATGGACGCCAGCCTGTATTTGTCCGTCATTATCTTTATTTGATCGATTCACTCGTGATCCACTTAGTTTTTTGGCCATAGAATCCTCCTGTATTTTCCCCTATCTTCTTATTGTACTCAAAAGATTTTCATATGCCTAGCAAAAAATGATAGTTATTGTCAAATTATAAAAAAATATGGACAGGACTAGTAGGTTTGTGTTAGTCTATAAAAAGAAAACTGACCTTTAAATTAGTCCGGAGAGACTAGGAAGGTATACAATAAGCGGCCTTTGTATTTTTATGGCCATATTGGACCTTCAAGCCTCTTACTCCGGTAAGAGGCTTTTATTAATGAAAAAAAGAGGGGGATCATTATGAGCAGCCAAAGAATTATTCAAGTTGAAGAAAAACTGCCCATCCTGCAAACACTTCCACTAAGCTTACAGCATTTGTTTGCCATGTTTGGAGCTACTGTCCTTGTTCCCATACTATTTAAGGTAAATCCTGCCACAATTTTATTGATGAACGGTATCGGCACTCTTCTATATTTATTTATTTGCAAAGGCAGAATCCCGGCTTATCTAGGATCAAGCTTCGCCTTTCTCTCCCCGGTGTTCGTAATCCTTCCCCAATATGGTTATAATGCAGCTCTGGGTGGTTTCATCGTTGTTGGTGCCATCTTCACAGTGGTCGGCTTAAGTATCAAAGTGATTGGAACGAAATGGATCGACGTTGTCTTTCCTCCGGCAGCCATGGGCGCTATTGTTGCTGTTATTGGTTTAGAGCTGGCTCCCGTAGCAGCTGATATGGCCGGCTTGACTGCTAAAACATTAGACCCAAAAGTGATTACGGTTTCTGCCTTCACCTTACTGGTAACAATTTTTGGCTCAATCTTATTCCGTGGCTTCTTATCTGTTATACCAATTCTAATCGGAATCTTAGCTGGCTATATCCTTGCTTTTTCGATGGGAATGATTGATTTGAACATAGTTGCAAATGCACCTTGGTTTGCCGCTCCTACTTTCTATAGCCCTGAGTTCAATCTTGCTGCCATTGCTACCATTGTTCCAGCTGCACTTGTAGTCATTGCAGAGCACATTGGTCACCTTGTGGTAACAGGCAATATTGTTGGACGGGATTTAACACGCGATCCTGGACTGGACCGTTCGTTACTTGGCAATGGTCTTTCCACAATCATTTCAGGCTTCCTAGGCTCCACTCCCAACACTACTTATGGTGAAAATATTGGTGTTATGGCAATCACCAAAGTGTATAGCACCTGGGTTATCGGTGGAGCAGCCATAATCGCGATTGTCCTATCTTTTGTCGGTAAGCTTGCTGCCGCTATTCAAAGTATCCCAGTCCCTGTTATGGGTGGAGTTTCGCTGCTGCTATTCGGAGTGATTGCAGCCTCCGGGATTCGTATGCTGGTTGAATCAAAAGTAGATTACAGCCTGCCTCGCAATCTAATCCTAACCTCAGTTGTGCTTATCATTGGTATTAGCGGCGCTTACATTACGATCGGAACAGTAACCCTGAAGGGGATGGCGCTGGCAACAGTTGCCTCCATCTTCTTTAGCCTCAGCTTCAAGGTCCTCGATGTTCTCGGCCTTACAAACGATAAATAAAATAAGAGTAAAAACTCCGCAGCAAAAATTGCTGCGGAGTTTTTTTATATGTATTAAGAGCGAAAGTTAATAAACTGTAAGTCAATATTGAAATCACTTTGTTTTAATTTCATAATTGCCTTTTGTAACTCGTCCTTGTCTTTTCCTGATACACGTACCTGATCATCCATAATTTGCGCCTGGACTTTTAGTTTACTATCTTTAAGAGCAGCGATAACATCTTTCGCTTTTTCTTTGCTTATGCCCTTTTTAATAGTGACGATCTGGCGAACAGTACCATGAGATCCAGCCTCAATTTTGCCATATTCGAAACATTTTAGTGAAATCCCTCTTTTTACGGCTTTAGCATGAAGAATGTCAATGATACTTTGCAGCTTATAGTCACTATCAGCAACAAGCTTAATGACATCTTCTTCTTGTTTTATCTCTGCCTTACTTCCCCGAAAATCAAAACGCTGGTTAATTTCCTTAACGGTTTGATTAATTGCATTATCCACTTCCTGCATATCTACATCCGATACAACATCAAAAGAACAGTCTTTAGCCATCGCTAATCCCCCTAAGTGATTTTAAATTACTTCTTAATAGAAATACGGATTGTACTGCGGGCAACAACATATACAAAAGCCAATACTCCTCCAACGGTAAAAAAGAAAGCTATTGGTTTTACCATTAAGATTTCAGAGGTACCAATAAGGCAAAGCATTAACGTTACCATATAGGCTAAAAATAATTCACCATACCGTGGATTACCAACTCGAGGTGCAAGCGTGAGCCATACTAAGAATCCAACAAGTATAACATTACTGTAGTTTAAAATATCCATCTACGTTCCCCTCACCTGCAGAAATAAGATCTACTATAACATGAATACTTTCGCGGGTGAAAGTAAAATTTCCTGCTTACTTTTATAATCAGTACCACACCAAACATTTTATTCATTGGTTCTACACTGCTCTTCGTTCATCACTTTAAGAGCCAATCGTGAATATACTATCCAGAAAGGACACAAGAAGCTTATTCACACTTCCTTCGAGTTATATTTAAAATTAAACTTTCTAAATATCGCAGCTAAAAATTTACACCTGTAGCATTATGTTTCGAACCTGCATATGATGATACCAGGTAGATAACATAGATTTTAACATTTTTCCCATCATAAATAAAGGAGGTTTCTTGTTTATGGAAAGCAAATACCCGCATTGGTACCATGGTGATAATATGGAGTGTTGCGATTATCCAGAGAAAGAAATGATGTGCTGCGATGATATGCCTCATAAAGCATATCCGACAGAAACGATGAAAGACCGTATTATGTGTTTATTAGGTGACGAAGTCCTCTTTTCCGTCGATGCCCGTATCTGCCGTCGCGAATCTTTCTGTGGTACCTTATGCTACGTAGGCTGCGATTTCATCATCGTCAATGTATGTTTTCATCGTAAGTCAATTTCTATGCATATTCCTATTAAAATGCTGCGTTTCATTGCTCCGTACAAATCTCACGGCCGCATGTTCTAACTTCTACACACCCAAGTCAACCTCCGCATAGTATATACTAGTATGACAGAAGGGAGGAATGTCTGGTGTGGAAACGACGAGAGCGTAAGCCCATGGCTGTAGATATAGATCATATGAAAGTGCTTAACCAAGAAGCAATAGAACAATTAGAACTAATGAGCACAGCGCTGGAGGCCTCAGAACTGGCGACTGGGACTATGCGGGACAGCTTGGATACCATGGCAGAAAATCATTGGCACAGCTACATGGATATCATCCACATGCTAACAATGCATGATGAAGATTTAGCAGCTACCATGAAAAAACTGGGTACCGGGTTACGTGACGAAGAAGATAACGAATATGTAGAAAGAAAATTTGCCGCCAATCGAGAGCTATTACTGCTCCTTTTACTTGCCCTTATTCGGAGGCATCAACGTTTCATTCATCTTTGGGCCTTACGTGGCAGCCCTATGATTGACTATTTTAAAGAATCAATGGCAATGGAACGAGAACATATGTCAGAAATTGTTGCCATAATCCAAGGCATGGTGTAATATTGAGGCGATCATCTCGATCGCCTCAATTTATTTTTTAGCATATACTATATTAAAAAATACTGTAATAACAATCCTATTATCTTTCCCATACTAAGCATAATCAGAAAGGAGCAGCTATGCTAGACTTACTTGTCTCTACTGAACTATCCGCACTGCCATTGAAAGAATTTCTGCGAAAATCCGGTCTTTCACTGACACTCCGCCGACGGATTAAACATAATGGCGTCATCACCCGCAATGGTGCACACATCAACTGGAATGAGCCGGTATTCAATCAGGATCAAATAACGGTCTCCTGGCCTCTGGAGAATAAACTTGAACCTATTGCTATGCCCCTTGTCATCGCCTACGAAGATAACGCTCTACTTGTAATAGACAAGCCCTCTGGCATCATGGTTCACCCTACTGCCAGACAGGATGGCATAACCATTGCCAATGGCGTATTGCATCATTACCGGGAAAGTGGACAAAGCTGTGATTTTCATCCGGTTCATCGCCTTGACCGTCAAACCTCAGGCCTCCTGCTCGTTGCCAAAAATGCTTATATTCATCATCTTTTATCCGGGCAAGGCATTAAGCATGTACAGCGTTCTTACCAGGCAATCGTAACCGGCCAGCCCCAGCCCTTATCTGGTACAATAGATGCTCCGATCGGGAGAAAACCGGGCAGTATCATTGAGCGAATGATTTCAGCAAGTGGTCAAGAAGCAGTTACCGACTACCGAACAATTAGCGGGACATCTACAGCAAGCTTAATGCAGATTGCTTTACGGACCGGAAGAACTCATCAGATTCGAGTACATTTTTCACACATTGGTCATCCGCTTCTCGGTGATGATCTTTACGGAGGTTGTACAGATCTCATTAATCGCCAGGCATTGCACGCCGGCAAACTTGCTTTTAATCATCCAATTACCAATGAATTGCTCACCATCCATAGTCCTCTTCCGCCTGATATGCTGTCTATATTAACAGTGCTTGGAATAAAAGATAAGATTAGACAAGAAATATGATACATTTCTTTGAATGAGCATATACTGTTTATGCATAATGCTCACTAATATGGTATAATAAGGATCGACTATAAACTTTCCGGGAGGGAATCGCATGCCATTAGTAACCTCTACAGAACTTTTTAAAAAGGCCTATGAAGGCCAATACGCCATAGGCGCATTTAACGTTAACAATATGGAAATCATTCAGGGTATTGTTGACGCTGCCAAAGAAGAACAGGCTCCTCTTATTCTACAGGTCTCTGCAGGCGCCCGCAAATATGCTAAACATATCTATTTAATCAAATTGATTGAAGCAGCGCTTGAAGATTCCGGATTACCAATCTGCCTTCACTTGGATCACGGTGAAGATTTTGAAATATGCAAGTCCTGTATAGATGGTGGTTTTTCCTCAGTCATGATTGATGGCTCCAGATTGCCATTCGAAGAAAATATTGCGCTAACAAAAAAAGTAGTTGAATATGCGCACGCTCACGGTGTTGTAGTTGAAGGCGAGTTAGGCAAGCTGGCCGGTGTAGAAGATGCCGTTAATGTTAGTGCCAAAGATGCAACTTATACTGATCCGGATCAAGCTGTAGAATTTGTAAAGCGTACCGGTGTTGATTCACTAGCGATTGCAATCGGCACCAGTCATGGAGCTTATAAGTTTAAAGGTGAGCCTTCTCTCGACTTCGCGCGCCTGGAAACCATTACAAAACTCCTGCCTAACTTCCCGCTCGTATTGCACGGTGCTTCTACTGTATTGCCTGAGTTCGTTAAGAAATGCAATGACTTTGGTGGACAAATTGGCGGCGCACAAGGAGTACCTGAAGCTATGCTGCTTCAGGCAAGCAAGCTCGGTGTTTGCAAAATCAACATTGATACAGACTTACGTTTAGCAATGACTGCCTCTATTCGCGAGCACCTCATCAACAACCCTTCTGATTTCGACCCACGTCAATATTTAAAACCCGCTCGCGAAGCAATTAAAAATATGGTACAACATAAAATTCGTCACGTGCTTAACTGCAGCGGACGCCTTTAAAATAAAAGCTGAACTGGCACCAGTTCAGCTTTTATTTTTCTCATAAATTATATTTATCTCCTGCCGGGCCTTGTAATACAATGCAAAAAAGCACTTACATTCGTAAGTGCTTTTTTCAATCAGCGACTCC
>NZ_DALZUO010000021.1:0-74599 GCF_032013335.1 Anaerospora sp.
GCTACAAACAGGCTGAATGCTTATAATGAATAGAGAGTGTGTACGGCAGCAATATTAGAAAAGACTTGGCTTGCACCAAGTCCTTTAGGACGCAGGTGGAAGCCTATGTCGTTCTTATGCACAACAATCAGAAAGTTATACTTTCTGATAAGATAAAAATAAAGGAGAGATTTTTATGAAAACGTTAATTGTATACTCCAGTTTAACCGGCAATACCCGTCAGGTGGCTGAGGCTGTTCACGAGGTTTTCGGACTAGCGGCTGATTTGTTTCCTGTCGAGCAGGCGCCAACGGGTGAAGGCTATGATTTGGTTGCAGTTGGTTTTTGGGTTGACCGGGGAACGGCAGACAAAAAAGCGCAAGAATATCTTGCCGGTTTGCGCAATAAGCAGGTTGCGTTATTTGCAACGTTAGGTGCTTACCCGGATTCAGAGCATGCTGCTCAAAGTATGAACAATGCAGCTGCCTTGCTTGATGAGAGCAACCAGCTTACAGGAACTTTCATCTGCCAGGGGAAAGTAGACCCAAGACTGATCGAACAGTTCAAGAAGCTGCCGGAAGGGCACCCGCACGGTCTGAACGCCGAACGTCTGGCTCGCCATCAAGAAGCTGCCAAGCATCCCGATAGTGTCGATCTGGCTAAAGCCAAAGCGGTATTTAGTGAAATTAAAGGCAAGCTGCAAGGAATAACAGTATGAAGCATACAAGAATCTTTCAGGAAATACTCGATACCATGGAGCCTGATATATTTGCGCTGGTTGTCGGGCAGGAAACGAATAATCCCCTCCAGGATGCCTTCTCTACCAAGCGGGTTTTGCATGCTGATGTCCGGGGAGCTATGCCCGACCGGGCGAAATGGCCTGCTTTATGGCAGGCGGCGCTAGAGCAGCGAGGCGAGACAAAGAAGCGGTCCGCTTATATCCATATCCCCTTTTGCTTAAAGAAATGTTTGTATTGTGGTTTCTTCCAGAACTATTGCCAGGATGATGCGGAAACAGCTTATATTGACCGGCTGGTTGCCGAGTTAAAAATGAATGCTGCCAGTCCCGGCTTTGCCGATCCGGTTAATGCCGTATTTATCGGCGGTGGCACACCCAGTTCTCTTTCAGCAGCTAATGCAGGGCGGATGCTGCAAGCAGTAAAGGACTACCTGCCGCTGGCTAACGACTGCGAATTAACACTGGAAGGGCGTATTTACGACCTGATACCGGAGAAAATGGAAACCTGGCTGGAGCAGGGCGTAAACCGTATCTCGCTTGGCGTGCAATCCTTCGATACGAAAGTACGACGGGCCGTTGGCAGACTTGATGACCGGGAGACGGTCTTAAGGCGGCTGGAGGCGTTGTCTGCTTATAATCAGGCTGCCGTCATTGTCGATCTGATTTACGGACTGCCTTTTCAGACTCCTGAAGTGTGGCAGGAAGATATTGCGACTCTAAAGACTGCAGCAGTTGACGGCTGGGATTTGTATCAGTTGAATGTCTATGAGAACAGTGCTCTCAAAAAAGAGATTGATGCCGGACGTTTGCCTGCAGTTGCAACCATCCGCGAGCAGGCTGAGCTATTTGCTGCCGCTCATAATACGATTTCAGGCTGGCCTGTTTCGCAAATCAGTGTCTGCCATTGGGCCAAAACCAACCGCGAGCGCAATATGTATAATATTATGGCCCAGCAGGGGCACACGATGCTGCCCTTTGGAGCTGGAGCAGGCGGGAAGGTCGGCGGTTTTTCGCTGATGCAGGATCGGGACATGAGTCGTTATATGCAGCGGATTGACAACCAGGAGAAGCCCATCATGATGATGATGGCTGCTCATGAATCGGTTAGTCTTCATGATGCTGTTAAAAATCAGCTGAAACTGGGTTATCTTGACATTGGGCAGCTTGCTGAAGACTTTGACCCCCGTCTTAGTGAACTGGAAGAATTGCTGGCAATATGGGAAAAGCGCGGCTTACTGCAGCGCGGGTCCGGTATCAGCCGGCTAACGGTTGCCGGTCAGTTTTGGTATGGCAATATTACGCAATCTGTACTGGAATGCGTCAACACGTTGCTCCATGGAGAACGTTCCTGGACAATGCATAAGGTGGCAGCTCAGGGCTAATGGAAAAAGGTAAATAATAGAAAAAAACATTTAAAATACAGTTGACATTGATAATCATTCTCACATATAATAGTGACAAGCGGTTATACCAACAAGTAAATATTGATAAGAGAGCCCAGAGCTCCGTTGCTACCAAACAAATAGCACGGGGTTTTTATATTTTCTTTGAAGTGAGGTTTTACATAGGATGATCAACAGAATTTCAGGTGCCGTCATTGTCATTTTACTGCTTGTAGGGGGATTCATGCTGTACAGTCAGGATAGCCGGGAGACAATGAAAAATGAAACCGTTCGCCTTGTTACTGATAGCGCGGGACGTCAAGTTTCCATTCCGGCTCATCCTAAGAAAGTGGTTGCTTTGAACGCTTCCAGCATTGATTTGTATGTATCTGCAGGCGGAAGCCTTGCCGGGCGGGCAGCGACCGAGACGCTGCCTCCCGATGTTAAGGCGGCTGTGCAGCAGGTTCCTACCGTTGGGTTGACGCCTAATCCTGATTTGGAGAAGATTGTCGCTATGAAACCGGATTTGGTACTGGCGGCCAATATTCCCTACCACCATGCGCTGGTGCCTGTATTGGAGAAGGCTGGTATCCCCATTCTGCTGCAGACGATGGATAATTACCAGCAAATATTGGATACCCTTCGCTTTTATGGCGAACTGACGGGGCAGACGGACAAAGCCGCCAGCCAAATTGCGCAGATTGAGAAACAGTACCAGACTGCAGTGCAGAATACGGCAGGAAAACCGGCACCTAAGGTCCTTGTCTTATGGGGGACGACCGAAAGCTTCAGCATGGCCTTGTCCAGCAGTTTTACAGGTGATTTGGTCAAACGCCTGGGAGGAATCAACGTATCCGATCAAGCTGATAAAAATGGCGCTATGGCCGGTTATGTACCTTTAAGTCTGGAATTTGTGGCAAAAGCAAGTCCTGAAGTTATTTTATTTATTACCCACAGTTCGGATGACAAGGTGGAGGAGAAGTTTAAGAATGAACTGGCAGGCCATCCGGCCTGGCAGGGAAGTCTGGCTGTCCGCCAAAATCGCGTGCACAAATTGCCGTACCAGTTGTTTGCAGTCAATCCCGGCACTCAGGTTGGGAAAGCAATGGAAGTATTGTCAGGTCTGCTCTATAGCAGTGAAGCCAAATAGAAAGGGAGTTTTAAAGTGAAAATGACAACCAGCCGGAGAAAAAGTAAGATCGCCTTATTAAGTCTCAGCATTATGACCGCCCTCAGCATGCAGGCTTATGCTGAAGAAGAGCAGTTCCAACTCAGCGAAGTGGTAGTGACTGCTACAAGAACCGAGCGGGATGTGAAAGAAACCCCTGCGGCTGTGGAGGTCATTGACCGGGAAGCATTGGATAAACTGGGTGCAAGAAATCTATTAGATGCGCTGCGCTTGGCGACAAGTGTTAACGTAACATCTACTATGACCGGTAATGGAATATCCGTACGGGGTATGGAGAGTCGTCATGTACTGATTCTGGTTGATGGCCTGCGTTTGACGTCCGAAGGCAGCCAGGCCACTGGCAACTCATTTGAGTGGCAGCGGATTAATATGGCGAATGTTGAGCGAATAGAAATTGTCAGAGGCTTGTCCAGTTCTCTATATGGGTCAGAGGCTTTAGGGGGAGTTATTAACATTATTACGAAAAAGCCGGGCAAGGAAGAAATCACTCTATCCTATAGTCCTTCGCGTTATAGTGATGATACGGGACTTGGAATTGATCAGTTTGCCATGCATTACGATGCCGGGAAAAAAGGACCGTTCTCTTATGGATTTACGGTTGGACGTTCGGAGACTGATGCCTTGCATAGACCGGGAGAAGTAAGTACTACTTACAATGGTACCCGTGATTTTTATAACTTTGCTGCCAGTTATGAATTATCTGGTGACAGGCAGTTGGACTTTAAAGCCGATTACCTGAAAGAGGACATGGAAAATATATCAAAGGTATCAAGCGTATTTAATCATTTTTTCTATGATAATACGAGAAAGTCAGCTAGCTTAGGGCTAAGGGGTAAACATGACAGGGGTGATTATGAAGTTCGCACCTATTTTGGACAACAAGATAAGCAGCAGGATTACCGGAATCTAAATACCAATGTCTATTATCCGGAATTAGACCTTTCCAAACGCAAAACCTGGGTACTGGAAGGCCGTAATACCAGCCAGCTTGATGAGCGTCATGTCCTGACATCAGGAGCTGAGATGCGTACGGAAAGTTATGCAGGCACTCGCCTAAAAACAGGCAAATCCAGTATCGAGTACACTGCTCTCTACATACAGGACGAGTATCAAATCAATGACCGATGGCTGATTCTTCCTTCACTGCGCTATGATGACAGCAATAAATTTGATAGCAATGTAAGTCCTAAAATAGGTGCCACTTATAAAATGAACGATAATTCGCGGCTGAAATTCAATGCTGGCAAGGGCTATCGAACTCCTAGCCTTGATGATATGTACATGCGGATGTATATGCAGCCGATGAGCGGTATGCCGGCCTACATCAATGGCAACCCTGACTTAAAGCCGGAGGAATCGACGAACTATGAAGTGGCTGTTGAAGGGGAACGCGGCAAAGCATTTGCTAAAGTAAGCTATTTTAATAATGATGTAAAAAATAAAATTACATCCACAGTGATAAAAGCTACTCCTCCAATGGAGATGCAGTACATCAATATCGATAGAGCTGAGATTGAAGGAATGGAGTTGGAGTTCGGCCAGCATCTTACTGATAACTGGCTAATAAAAGTCTCCTATACTCAGTTGGATCCAATTAATTCAAAAACAAAAGAGCAGATAGTGGGGACAGCTCGTAAGCAAGGGACTATTCAACTTCACTATGATGACAATAAGCAAAATGGTATAAGCGCAGCCTTATGGAATTCATGGTCAAACGATTTTTATCAAACAGACTCTAGTAATGTTAAAAGAACATATTCTTTTAATACTTGGAATGTATCCGTTACCAAAGAGTGGAATGAAAATTTCCAAACCTATATAGGCGTTGACAATATCTTTAACAAAAAAGTGTATGATCTAAATATTTGGGGATCGCTTCTTCGTGTCGGCATGACAGTGAAACTATAAGATGCAAATAGTAATTAAGCGTGTCCTACTCACAATTTTGGGACTGGTTATTTTGTTTAGCCCAGTGGAAGGTCAAGCCGCTGCTTGTCAAGTTTATGACACAGTTTCTGGTTCCCGGCTTACGGTAGATGCTATTAGTCAAAAAATGAACAACTATGATGTCGTGGTATTCGGCGAATACCACGACAATCAGATCCTGCACAGCCTGGAAGCGGACCTGCTGACTGGAGTTTATGAGCAGCATCCTAATGTGGCTGTATCATTAGAAATGTTCGAACGGGACAATCAGCAGATTCTCAATGCCTATTTGGCAGGGCGCGTGAGGGAAGCTGCATTTCTGGAGCAATCGAGGCCCTGGCCCAATTACAGGAGTGATTACCGGCCTCTTATCGAGTTTGCCAAAGAAGAGGGGCTGCGGGTACTTGCCGCCAATATTCCCCGCTCTATAGCGGCTCACTATGCCAGACGGGGAACATTGGACGGTATTGACGACACTCTGCTTCCACACCTGCCGCGCATACACCGTGCTCCTGACGGCGAATACCGGCAGCTGTTTTTAGCACAGATGCAGGCTATGAGCAATAAACACAGTGCTATGCCGGTGACGGATAGTCAAATGGAAGCTTTCTATCGTGCCCAATGCCTGAAGGATGATACGATGGCAGAGAGTATTGTAGACCATCACCGCCGCTATCCGGATAGGAAGATCATCCATTATCAGGGGGATTTCCACAGCCGCTATCGCTTAGGCGTTGTGGAAAAGCTGCAGGCTTTGGAGCCGGAGCTGAGAATACTGGTGCTTACTCCCGTTTATGTGGAAGAGTTTAAACAGCTGCCTGAACAGGCCCGGAGCTTACAGGCAGATGGCGATATCGTGATATTTGTAAAGAAAAAATCCGCTTCCTCATAGAGGGGCGGATTTTTCTGTTTAACCAGATTTTGCATCCAGTCGATTTATTGTGGTAAGATATGACTATTAAAACGGAGTTCTCTAAAACGGAGGTTTTTATGTCTATCTGGTCAAAATTCTTTCAATATTATAAGCCCTACCGGTGGCTTTTTTTTACTGATTTAGCTTGTGCATCAGTAGTTTCCCTAGTAGATATTACCTTTCCGCAAATTCTCTACTTTCTTACCCATGGTGTTTTTACCCGGAGTGCGGAAGAGATAAAGCAAGTGTTAAGTATGGTTGCTTTTGGCATGATTGCGTTGTATCTGCTCCGCTATGCGTGCCAGTATTATATTACTACCTGGGGACACATCATGGGAGCTAGGATGGAAAGTGATATGCGGCAGGATCTGTTTGATCACTACCAGCGGCTGTCGTTTTCCTATTATGATCGCAACAATACCGGTGAAATGATGTCTAAGCTGGTTTCGGACTTATTTGATATTTCGGAGCTTGCTCATCATGGGCCGGAGAATATTTTTATCTGTACGTTAAAGATTGTTGGTTCCTTTGCCTTGCTAATGCTGCTGAATGTCAAAATGACATTGATTCTCCTGGCAGTTACCTTGTTGATGGTCTGTTTTAGTATTTATAAGAACAGAAGAATGAAAGCTGTTTTTATGGATAACCGTAAAAAGATTGCCGGAGTGAATTCACAGGTACAGGACAGTCTTTCCGGTATTCGTGTTGTCAAATCCTTTGCTAATGAAGACCTGGAACGAGAAAAATTCTGCACGACTAATTTGGAGTTTTTGGATTCCAAGGTCAGCAGCTACCGTATTATGGGCAGCTTTCATGCAGGCAACGGCCTCTTTCAGGGTTTATTGTATACGGCAGTTTTGGTCAGCGGCGGCTATTTTGTTGCGGAAGGTACGCTTCAGGTTGCCGACCTGGCAGTATATGCGTTGTATATCGGCATTTTTATGAATCCGATTGATGTGTTAATCAATTTCACAGAGCAATTCCAGAAAGGGTATTCCGGTTTTAAACGTTTTATGGAAGTGGTGAATACCGTACCGGAAATCCTGGAAAAACCGGATGCGTTGCCGCTGCAGAGCGTAAAAGGCCATATTGTTTATCAAAATGTTTCCTTCCGGTATAATCAGGATACCCAAGTACTGGACGGTGTTAACATTGCTATTGAGGCCGGAAAAACAGTAGCACTGGTGGGGCCTTCAGGCGGTGGTAAAACAACGCTTTGCTCCATTTTGCCGCGTTTTTATGATGTAAGCGGCGGGGCAGTGCTGATAGATGGTCAGGACGTGCGGGATGTAACGCTGAAATCACTGCGCAGCGCGATTGGCATTGTACAGCAGGATGTGTATATGTTTGCCGGTACGGTACGGGATAATATTGCTTATGGCAAGCCCGATGCTACTGAGGAAGAAATCTTTGAGGCGGCGAAGAATGCAAATATCCATGATTTTGTTGTAAGCTTGCCCGATGGTTATGACAGTTATGTTGGCGAGCGGGGGACACGCCTGTCGGGAGGGCAAAAGCAGCGGATTGCGATTGCCCGCGTATTTTTAAAGAACCCCCAGATTCTGATTCTCGATGAAGCCACATCGGCGTTGGATAATGAGAGTGAGCGCTACATTCAGGCGTCCCTGGAACGGCTTTCGAAGAACCGTACGACAATTGTTGTGGCCCACCGGCTTAGCACTATTCGCAATGCCGATGAGATTATTGTTATTAATCATAACGGAATTCAAGAACGCGGTAATCACGAAGCGCTGCTGTCCCAAAACGGGTTGTATGCCAAGTATTACAACATGCAGTTTGAAGGGCTGGATGAGCTGGAATAGATTTAATTTTTCAGTAGGGATGCAGTGACCCAAATCTTCAGTATATCGGAAATAACGATCTTACGGACGGCCAGTTTGAAATGACGGTCATCAAACCGGACAATCCGGTTATCAATCACACCGGTTATTAGATCAGGGTTGAGAGTGCTAACTTCTTTACCGAACAACATATAGTATTGTTCTTTAATATGGTTGGCTAAAGCGGCCTTATCCAATTGATCGCCTTCATATAGCAGGTCAACTTCAATTTTTTTTATAACAGGACCTTTTTGCTTGGAAGATACCTCCAGTTTTTCCAGTCGGGCATCTTTTTCCTTGATGGTGGTTTGCAGCGTTTTGATTTGCTGATAGGAGGAGTCCAGCTCATGGCCAGTATAAGTTGTTACAAGAATAGCGCCTAACCAGAGGCCGCCTAAAAAACCGGTCAGAAGAAAAAATAAATATGGTTTGTGGTTAGCCATTAATCGCTCCATGCCTGGCCGCAGCGCTTAATCAGCATAATAAAATTAAAGCCGGCATTTGCCCCGGCCAGTGCAGCCAGGACATAGGCAAGCTCTTTGGCAACAGAGCGAATATCACCGCGAAAGAAGCCCTGGTCCAGTGCCTCGATGGATTGAAATGTTCCGCCCAAGGCTACGGCTACGGCCCAGATCTTTAAAGAATCTGCAACTGTTACCATCGTTTTAACCGGCGGATGGTGGCTGATAACTGCTGCCAGCCCTGCAAACAAGCTTGCGCCAACCATGACACCCAATGCAATAAAAAAGTTTATGATTAACGTACTGATAAATGCAGTCATATTAGACCGGTTCCTCCCCTATTAAACGCCTATGGTTATATATAGTCACTGGGGAAAAATCCATGCCTAACTAATCACAACGAAACTCTTTCCGGTCTTGAATACTGCAGGAGTTTTACTGTTAGGTTAGAAATAATTGCTTACATACTATCGTTGGAGAATCAGTGCAGAGGAGGAAGAGCAGTATATGAGTAAAAAGTTTTTGTTTATTTGTTACCCGAAATGTACGACCTGCCAAAAGGCGCAAAAATGGCTTAATGACCACGGTATTGCCTATGAACAGCGCAATATTAAAGAACAGAAGCCTACTGAAGACGAGTTGAAGGAGTGGTGGACCAAAAGCAAGCTGCCGTTGCGCAAGTTCTTTAACACAAGTGGATTACTGTATAAATCCCTGGCCTTGAAGGATAAACTGCCTGCTATGCCTGATAATGAGCAGCTTGCCTTGCTGGCAACAGATGGAATGCTTGTAAAACGGCCAATTCTCATATCAGAAGATCACGTATTAGTCGGATTTAAAGAACAAGAATGGGAAAGCGCCAAGTGAGAGCGGTGATATCTCAATAATATTAAGGAGTGATTCTCTTGGATATTAAGCTTGATGATTTAAGCGGGGACAAAATAGCTGCTTTTATTGGAGGCCATCTCCAGGAGCTAGCTCGTCACTCTCCGCCGGAAAGCAGACATGCGCTAAATCTGGATGGCTTGAAGAAACCGGATGTTACTTTTTGGAGTGCCTGGGAGCAGGGGGAGTTAGTAGGGTGCGGAGCACTTAAGGAACTGAATGGACAGTATGGAGAAGTAAAATCTATGCGTACCTCTTCCGATCACTTGCGAAAAGGGATTGCAAGACAACTCCTTAGCTGCATCATTTCCGAAGCGAAAATGCGAGGCTACCGGCGGCTGAGTTTGGAAACCGGCGCTATGGCTGCATTTGAGCCTGCTAGAAACTTGTATTTAAGCATGGAATTTCATTACTGCGAGCCCTTTGCTGATTATAAGGAAGACCGTAACAGCGTATTTATGACAAAAGAATTATAAAAAAGAGCTTGCTTCAAATAATACTATTTTGAAGCAGGCTCTTAGTGTTAATGCAGCAGGTGGGACAGTTTTTTGTAAATCAGAATCGTAATGAGTGATACCAGCAGGCCCTTCAGGATATTGAAGGGGATAATTGCGAAAACAATAAAACTCTTCAGGTCAATGATGTAGGGATTGACGGCATGGCCCATTTTGACAACAGCCTCACCGGGGAAATTGAGCACTGCCTGATAGAGTGGCAGCAATACCCAATAGTTTAGTGCTGCGGCGGACAGTGTCATAGCAAGAGTGCCGAAGGCCAGTGCAAGGATCGCTCCTTTGCGGCTCTTGTGGCGCCGGTAAATAAAACCGGAGGTTAGTACTAAAGCGCTGCCGACTAAAAAATTTGCTAGTTCACCAATACCTGCAGTTTGAGAATTAGTCAAATGCAACAGATTTTTGAGCAGCATGACCCAGAAGCCAGCAAGCGGTCCCATAGAAAAAGCGCCAATAATAGCGGGTATTTCACTTAAATCCATTTTTAAAAAGCCGGGCATAAATACGATAGGAAAGTCCATCAACATGAGAATGATAGCGGCACTGGCTAACACTGCTGTCCGGGTCATATAAATAAATGGCGGTCGCACGAGTGTGTTCCTCCCAACGGGATCATGGTTTTATAGGGCTCATTATACTTTTTTTTGACAAACAACGCAATGCTTGTCAACAAAGATACGATGCGGGAACCTTTACACAAATAATTTTAACTGTTATAATTTAACATAAATGAAATTGTGAAGATTTTATAATATGACAGAAGTCATATGTACGGATAACTAGTCAAGTATATCAATACATATAACAGTGAGCAGTGGTATGAAGCCATTTGGGGCAGTGCGTCCTGTGGTTTCATGCCGCTTTTTTTGCGGAAAAACTGCGAAAGAGGCGCGTGGAACATGGGTAACAGGAAAGGCAAAAAAACAGGGGAGGCAAGTATGAAGAATAAAAAAATCGCATTCATTTTAATCGTTGTATTCCTCTTTACATTAGCTGGTTGTGGTAAAGCAGATAAGAGCGGAGCTGCTACAACGGCTAAAGACAGTGTTGTGATTGCCATGGATGCCGAATCAGAACCGCCTGCAGGTTTTGATCCAATTATGGGCTGGGCGGCTGGTGAGCATACACATGATCCGTTTATCCAAAGTACGCTGCTTGTTACTAAAGATGATATTACGATTGGCTATGATCTGGCTAAAGAGTATACGATTTCGCCGGATGGACTTACCTGGACGTTTAAAATTCGTTCTGATGTGAAATTTACGGATGGAGTGCCACTTACGGCAAAAGACGTGGCTTTTACCTATAATAATGCAATGAAGCAGGTAACCGAGACTGATTTGTCTATGTTAAAATCTGTAGAAGCGATAGATGATACGACTGCTGTTTTTCATTTCAATACACCTTATTCCGCATTTGCCTATACGGCTGCAGTTGTGGGCATTGTTCCGAAGCACGCTTACAATCCCGCAACCTATGGCAAAAATCCGATTGGCTCCGGCCGGTATATCCTGAAACAATGGGATAAAGGCCAGCAGGTCATTTTGGAAGCAAATCCTAATTACTATGGCGAAAAACCAACAATGAAGAAAGTTACGATTGTCTTTATGTCGGAAGATGCGGCTTATGCGGCAGCTAAAGGCGGACAGGTAGATGTGGCTCATACAGCTCCGTCTTATACAGTAAATCCAATTAAAGGATATACAATCCTTTCGTTTAATACTGTAGATATTCGCGGACTTAATCTCCCTACTATTCCTGCAGGCAATAAAACAGTGCCGAAGAAAAATGGCGAGACCTATCCTGCCGGTAATAACGTGACTGCCAATCTGGCAATTCGTCAGGCGATTGCCTGCGCGATTGACCGGGAGTCCATTGTTAAAAACGTATTATACGGCTATGGTTCGGTAGCCTATACAGACAGCATTAATGAGCCATGGGAAAATGAAGCCATGAAAGTCCAGTATGATCCGGCAAAAGCAAAAGCCATCCTGGAAGCAGACGGCTGGAAGTTAAATAGCGAAGGCATTTATGAAAAAGCGGGCTTAAAAGCCGAGTTTGATCTTCTCTATATTTCATCAAACTCTGTTCGGACCGGCATAGCGATGGCTGTAAAAGAAATGCTGAAACAAGTGGGGATTAAGGTAAATCCAGTAGGCTCAAGCTGGGATAAAATAGCAACCTTATGCTATGAAACTCCCCATGTTTTTGGTGCCGGATTGCATTCGCCTACTGGTGTTAGAAGCCACTATTATACCGGTAAAAACTTTGCCTCTTACTCTAATCCAAAGGTAGACCAATACATCGATCAGGCATTAGCCGCCAATTCTGTGGAAGGCTCCTATCCTTTATGGAAAAAAGCGCAATGGGATGGTACAACCGGTGTTACGCCGCAGGCTGATTCTCCCTGGGTGTGGCTGGTGGAAATCAAACACATTTATTTTGCTAAGGAAAACCTGAATGTAATTGATAAGAAAATTCATCCTCATGGTTATGGCTGGACAATTGTCAATAATGTCCATCATTGGTCTTGGAAGTAATCTATCGTCGTAGGTTTTGCACTATGGTACAGAGAAAATCAGTGTTCTCTGTACCATAGGCTTATTCATTTGTAAAATGAGGTAGTTTAATGGATATACGATCCTGTTCCGGTATATTACAATATGCCGGAAAAAGTATTATCAAGATACTATCATTGCTAATTGCGGTGAGCATTCTTTCTTTTATTCTGGTTTCAGCATCGCCGGTTGACCCAGTCCGGGCCTATATTGGTGAAGTTGGTATGGCTAATATAAGTGCGGAAAATCTGGCTAAGCTTGAAGCTTATTTTGGTTTGCATACACCGCCAATCGAAAGATACTGGAATTGGTTTACTGATTTTATTCAGGGAAATATGGGGACATCGCTGCTTTATCGTCAACCTGTTGCCAGTGTTATTCATGTTAAGTTTATGAATTCCATGCTGCTCATGACGACTGCCTGGATTTTATCGGGTGGGTTAGGGTTTGTTCTGGGAATAATCGCGGGTCTCTATCGAGGACGGTGGATTGATAAATTCATTAAAGGCTATTCCCTGCTTATTGCCAGTACGCCAACGTTTTGGCTGGCATTGGTTTTGTTGATGGTGTTTTCTGTATGGCTGCAGATTCTGCCTATTGGCTTGAGTGTGCCGATTGGGGTAAATGCTGCAGATGTTTCCATCCTTGACAGTATAAAGCACTTGATATTGCCTGCTTTAACATTGAGTGTAATCGGAATTGCCAATATAACGCTGCATACAAGGGAAAAAATGATTGATATCATGGGTGAGGATTATATCCTGTTTGCCAAAGCAAGGGGAAAAAGCAGATTCTCTATTATTCAGAGTCACGCTCTCCGCAATATTATGCTGCCAGCTATCACCCTGCAATTTGCCTCTATTAGTGAAATTTTTGGCGGTTCTGTCCTGGTAGAACAGGTTTTTTCTTATCCGGGCTTAGGAAAGGCAGCTGTTTCTGCCGGATTAAGCGGTGATGCCCCTCTATTGCTAGGGATTGCTGTAATCAGTGCTGCATTAGTGTTTACCGGTAATTTTATAGCCAATCTTTTATATGGCATGATTGACCCTAGAATAAGGCGGGGAAGCGCACTATGAACAAGCTCGTTTCTGCCACTGTTTTGCAGAAATATCAAAGAAAAAGTTTCAATCAACGAAGCCGGAGCATTGCCTATTTAACGTTTGGCAGTCTGTTTTTAGCAGCAATTACGGTAATCGGTACTTTGGTAGGAGAGATCGCAATAACAACAAACTTTACCCAAAAAAATCTGCTGCCTCAAATGTCTCATCTGTTTGGCACTGACTGGCTGGGCAGAGACATGTTGTCCCGTACTTTGAAGGGGATGTCTGTCAGTATTTATATTGGACTTTTTGCTTCTACTATCAGCGCCGTTATCGCAACCATATTGGGCGCGGCAGCTGCAACCTTAGGGAAAAAAGTAGATGCGGTGATCACCTGGTTTATCGACTTAGTCATGGGCATTCCTCATCTTTTGCTGCTTATTTTGATTTCTTATGCCTTAGGAAGAGGTACATTCGGTGTCATAGTCGCTGTATCGATCAGTCACTGGCCGGTTTTAACCAGAATCATCCGGGGAGAAATTCTTCAGCTAAAAGAAGCAAATTATATCAAAATTGCGGAAAAGCTGGGACAAAGTAAAATGAAAATCGTGGTGCGCCATATGCTTCCCCATGTCTTTCCGCAATTTCTGGTTGGCTTAGTGCTGCTTTTTCCCCACGCTATTCTCCATGAAGCCGCGCTTACCTTTTTAGGCTTTGGCCTGCCGCCTGAACAGCCCGGTATTGGCATTATTTTGTCAGAAAGCATGAAATATTTAGCGCTGGGAATGTGGTGGCTGGCACTTTTTCCTGGAATGGTCCTGCTCATGACCGTTATGCTGTTTGATTTGATTGGCGATAGCTTGCGCAAGATGATTGACCCCCATAGTGCTCAGGATTAAGGAGGTAACCGGCATGAATAGTAAAACCATTTTGCAGATAAAAAATTTGTCGGTTGCTTTTACGCAATATGAGCAAGGCTTGCGGCAGATTGAATTAGACGTAATTCGTGATTTAAATGTTTCCGTACGTGAAGGAGAAATCGTTGCTGTAGTTGGATCAAGCGGCTCGGGAAAAAGCCTGCTGGCGCATGCTGTTTTGGGTATTTTACCGCATAACTGTAATGCGGTGGGAAATATTTGGTTTGAGGATGAATTATTATCTCCGAACCGTATTGAGGAGCTGCGTGGCAAAAAGATTGTTCTGGTTCCGCAAAGCGTGACATATCTTGATCCTTTGGAAAAAGTCGGCAGCCAAGTGCGGAGAGAGCGAAACGAGGAAAGTGTTCGCAAAAAGCAGGAAGCGTTATTTGCTTTTTATAAACTGCCGGAAAACACCGGTGAACTTTATCCCTTTGAGCTATCAGGCGGTATGGCGCGAAGGGTGCTGCTTACCACAGCAATGATGGAAAATCCTCGCTTAATTATTGCAGATGAACCTACGCCCGGTCTGCATTTAGAAGCGGCAAAAAAAGCCATGCGCCATTTTCGGGAGTTTGCCGATAAAGGCAATGGAGTGCTCCTTGTGACGCATGACATTGAATTGGCGTTGGAAGTAGCTGATAAAATTGCTGTTTTTTATGCAGGAACCACTGTTGAAGAAGCTCCGGTAGCGGACTTTCAATCTGTTGATACACTTCGACATCCTTATACGAAAGCGTTGTGGCGAGCTTTGCCGCAGAATGGGTTTCATCCCTTTCCAGGGAACCAACCTTATGTGAAAGACAGGCTCGAGGGGTGCCCTTTTGCTCCCCGGTGTCCTCAGCTTACGGCGGAATGTGAAGATAGGGCTATTCAGGAACAGACGATACGCCTCGGAACGGTTCGCTGTATCCATGCAGAGTGAGGAGCGGGTGACAATGATATTAGAGGCAAAAGGGATATCGTTTGGATATAAGAAAGGTGTCAATATAATAGATAACTTTCAGCTTGCTCTGCAAAGTGATGAAAGACTAGGTATGATAGCTCCGAGCGGTTTTGGGAAAACAACGTTATGCCAAATCCTAGCAGGCTATATCAAACCGAGAACCGGCCAGGTACTCTTAGACGGGGCAGATCTTCACAAAATGAAAGGCTACTGTCCTGTTCAGATGATTTGGCAGCATCCGGAGAAATCCGTTAACCCCCGGCTGCGCATGCAAGATATAGTGGCAGAAGGCGATGAAATCCAGGAAAGAATACTGGATGGATTGGGCATTGAACGCGATTGGTTTAAGCGATTTCCCGGGGAGCTGTCCGGAGGCGAGCTGCAACGCTTTTGTATTGCCAGAGCGCTGGGGAAACGAACGAAATTTCTTATCGCTGACGAAATCAGCACAATGCTTGATCTGATTACCCAAAGTCAAATCTGGAATTTCCTGCTGCAGGAAATAGCAGGAAGAAACATTGGTCTGATTGTGGTCACTCATAGCGCACCATTGCTGGAGCGCATTGCTACGCGGCAAGTTCTATTAGATCGGCAAGATAATTTTTGAAAGTGGCTTGTAGGAATAGCAAACACGTGCTAGAATAGAACACATAAAACATGGTCAATGCAGACCTCCTAAGCTTTTTTGCTTGGGAGGTTTTTTGTTGGAGTGAACCGATCATGAGACTATTCGATGCAGACTTAAAACAAGAGATTGCCCGTGTTAATAATAATGTCAATTTGTCGCTGTTTGGGACAGGACTGCGAAAACAACGGGTAACAGTTGTCGAGAACAAAATTATTATTACAGCAGATCATAAGCGCATTCCAGCGCTGGCTGCACTTGATCAATTTGACCGTATGTCTTCGCGCATTGCCGATGTGGCAATATTAGACGAGTATAAGCGCCGCCTGAAAGAAGAACTCTTGCAGATGAACTTGCCGGTAGTGTGCGTGCTGAAAGACTATGCGCCTGATCATGAATTAGCAGTAACCTTTATTTTACTTAAGGAAGATTTACTAAAAGCCTGATCCAAGTTTTGCAGGTGGGTCGTAGGAACTCAAATGAGAGCCGAAAGCTACCGCTTTTTGCAATGCCGCTGATGTACGCCAAACACGCGATCATCAGTGTCATGCTTAAGCGGTAGCTTTGCTTTTTTTAGGCACTATTTGCATTAGCTATACCATAAGGAGGTCATACCTTGGGAGCAATTATCAAAGTAAAAGATGTTTTAAATGCCTTGGATCAAATAACCGGCGGCAGGTGTGTTAAGCAGCTAGATGATATTTTCAGCGGAAAAAATAAATTTGTCGTTATGAAGTCATCACATATTCCCGGCAAAGCATGCATGGAATTGCCCGGACTGATTTGTGGAGATTTGGAGGCACGGGTTAAAAAGCTTGCTGTAACGATGACGCTTACAGAATGCAATATTGAGCTGGCCGGTGCAACGGGAGTTGATGCTATTGTTGCTCACCATCCGATAGTAGATGCCGCCAATTCGGGTGGTGTAACACTCAAGGGTTATTTAACCCTATATGGCTTGTCCGTATTTGAGCTGCATGAGGCTTTTCATGGCTTGCATCCTGGCATTGCCTATATTCACGGTCATAAGGCTTTTCGTGTGGATATTGCTTACGGTAATATTCCGGGCAATATTTTATATGTTGGCAGGGCACTTGCTGAGGTGCCGACAATTGGTGCTGTTTTAGACAGGCTGAATGAGTTTATGGGCATGCAGGAAGAAGAAAAAATGCTGCTGACGGAGAAAAATGTGCGCAATTGCCAGGATATTTGTGAGACGAATGTGGCTACAGGGGGGCAACTACTTGTTGGCAGCCGGGAAAACAAAGTAGGAACGGTCATTCATATTTTTCCTCATACCGGTTTTTCGGTAGAGCATCTTGCAAGGGCGAAACAAGAGCACCCTGAGGCAGATACGGTGATTGCATCGATAAGCAGGGTCGGAAAAGACAGCGATTTAGTGAAAAAAGCAAAGGAGCTTGGCCTCAATTTCATTGTTGGCAATTCTCATGCTATGGAGATATTGGAGAATGGGCTGCCGCTGGCGATTGCTTTACAAAAAATACTACCGGAGGTGGAAGTAGTTCTCTTTCGCGAGCGAATTACCTCAACTCCGCTACATAAAGTCGGTACTAATGCTATCCGGAATTATGCCGATTATATTTCCCGGCAATACCTGGTAACGAAGAATAGGGGGGATGAGTAGAGCGCAGCGCCTAAGCAATTTTGCTGAAGCTACGGTGATTTTTGAAAATGATAGGAGGAGTAAGACAATGGCAACAATAACAGAACGATTAGGAAACCTTCCTTTAGGCAAATTTCACTACCGTCTACTGATGCTGATGGGCTCAGGGATAGCCTTTGAAGCGCTCGATACCGGCCTTATTGCATTTGTTTTAGCAAAAATGATCGGGGCGTGGAACCTGACACCGGCTCAAATTGGCTTTATCAGCAGCGCCGGTTTACTGGGAATGGCATTTGGGGCTGTTCTGTCGGGAACACTGGCGGACCGCATTGGCAGGAAAACAATTTTTGTGGCAACTTTGGCAATTTATGCAGTGGGCACCGGTTTGTGCGGCCTGGCGTGGAACTATGAATCACTGCTGGTATTTCGCTTTCTCGTAGGAGCAGGAGTTGGCGGGCAGCCACCGGTTGCTAATGCGCTGATGGGTGAGTATGCTCCTGTCAAGCATCGCGGTAAAATGCTGGTGCTGCAAAACAGCAGCTGGGCATTTGGGTGGCTGCTGGCAGCGGCCCTTGCTTATCTGGTTATTCCTAAATACGGTTGGCAGCTTGCTTTTTATATCGGCGCTCTCCCGGCACTCGTAGTTGTTTATGTCTGGCGCATATTGCCTGAATCCGCTATGTATCTCGTCAGCAAAGGGCGTCACATGGAAGCTCATGTGCTGGTATCCAAAATTGAACAGGAGTTGGGAGTACCGGTAGGTGAACCACCGAAACAAGCAGAGCTGGTTAGTGCAAGGACGCAAAAATTTAGTTTTCTTGATTTGTGGTCACCGGTATATCTCAGGCGTACAGTTTGCCTGTGGGTGCTTTGGTTTGGCATGGTATATTCTTACTACGGAATTTTTACCTGGCTGCCGTCTCTCTTAGTGAAAAGCGGACATACACTTATTCGTTCCTTCGAATTCCTTTTGTATATGACGATGGCGCAAATTCCAGGCTATTTTACGGCTGCCTATTTTGTTGACAAGATTGGGCGCAAGGCTACGATGGGGTCTATGCTGGCAGTTTGTGCTATTTCGGCGTATATGTTTGGCAATGCCAAGTCTGCTGAAGAAATTGTGTTATGGGGTTGTATCATGTCCTTTTGCAACCTCGGTGCCTGGGGAATAACGCATGCTTATTCGGTAGAACAATATCCCACTCACGCCCGGGCTGCCGGTGTGGGCTGGGCGGCAGCCTGCGGCCGCTTTGGCGGTATTATTGCTCCGATTGCTGTTGGGTCTCTCATGACAGGGTCTGATCAATATGGCATCGTATTTACCATGTTTACGATTGTACTGGCGATTATTGCAATGGATATTATCTTCCTAGGCAAAGAAACCATGAATAAATCGCTTGATGAACTGACTGAAAGTCAGGCGCCAGCTATGGATTTGGCAGCTACGAAAAGCTCAGGCCTAAATGGATAGAACGGTAACAATAAAAATACCGCGCTCGGGCCAGTCTATCCGTACGGAAGGCACACTTAGCGGAATAGACAGTATCACCTGAGACTCCTTGTATATATCCAGGCGTAGCGAAGCAGCAAGCAGCCCAGGATCGAGAAAAATATTGGTGTCTATTCGGAAAGAGACTTCTTGGCCGCTGCTAGCTATGCTGCCTTCTGTTGCAGCAAGGAGTTTGCCTGCCTCAACGATACAGGCGAACGGAAAAGCTTCAAGACATTCTAAAGAATCAATATCTCCAGGCAGCAGCAGGGTGCTCTCAAAATAATTGCCAGGAAGAATTTGAATATCTTTTTCTGCTCTCCACTCGAAATAATAGCTCATATTCATTTGCACCTCCCAAATTTACTTATACTATGAGGGAGCTGTTTCATTGGTTCCGGCGGCATGTTAAATTCGTGTTTAATCAAGCCGAAAGTGGGATACGCCTGATAAAGTATGGCATATGACTATAAACACTAATGTGCAGCATTGAATCGATAGAAGATGGGCAAGCTAACTGGAATAGTTTTTTCGCTGGCAGGGAGTATGCGTATGTGGCTCATCTTAGTGTTTCGAATATGTCTTCTCACCGGTTTCCTGGCTGCCGCATGGAAATGGGCAGACTGGAGGAATTGGGAAAAATATTACCCGACCATTTTATTTGTCATGCTTGTTAATATGAGTGTTGGCTACCTTGGCTACCATCACTCCTTTTGGATTTTTAACCCTGATGTTCTTGTTAACACTGAGACGGTTGTAGAACTGCTAAACACCTATGTTTCCTTACCGGCAACAACCTTGCTGTTCTTATCCCGCTTGCCTTCGCAGGGAGGGCAGCAGCAATGGAAGCACACTTTTTTGTGGGTTTTTATTTATGGGGCAATTGAGGGGATTGATCATTACTTTATCGGCGGAATTTCTTATGGTCATGGGTGGTCTTATGGTTGTTCGTTGCTTTTTGATTGTGCTATGTTTATCATAATCCGGGTTCATTACACCAGGCCGCTGTTGGGCTGGACCATGACTTTGACGGCAGTAACGGGTGTTGTAATTGCATTTAAAATATTTTTAGCGGAAATGAAGTAGAGCGGATCTACTTTTGGCATTGCCCCAAAAGTAGCAAAAGGTCTAGGCCTGTCTTCCAATAGCCTTGGGAAATTGCCAGAAGGGCCGAAGGGAGACGCAAGGCGCAAGACGTGAAGACACAGGGACGGTGGTACACAACCACCGTCCCTGTGTCTTCACGTACCTGAAAGAGATTGTGGCGTCGTTTTACTCCTCGCAATGACAGGTAAGCCGGGTGTCATCGCGAGCGTAGCGTGGCGATCTCCTTTGCTGGATTACTTTTGCCGACAGTCTTTGGTGCTGACTGTGGTCAGCAGCTTGTTATAATGAATAACATGTATTTTATTTGCAGGAATTCTTAGTAATTGCACAGAATATTTGAAAAAAAATGGACAATAATTCTGCGGCGAAACTGTGAATGTTAATGCGTATGTTAAAAACACAGTTTAGGAGAATGAAATGCTGGATACACAACTACAGGTTTTTAAGTGTGTAGTCGACAAAGGGAGCTTTTCGCTGGCGGCTCAGGAATTATATATGACACAGTCTTCGATAAGTCAGCAAATCCACGCGCTGGAATGTCATTATGGCGTAAAGCTTTTTGACCGGCTCCATCGCCGCATCATTATAACGGAAGCGGGAAGAGCTCTTTATCCTTATGCGGTGGAATTAGAGCGGCTCTATATGAATGCAGACAAAACACTGCGTGGTTTGATGGATGTCATTAGCGGACGGCTTGCCATTGGCGCCAGTCTGACCATTGGCGAATATTTGCTTCCTGAATATCTGGTACAATTCAGCCGGCTTTATCCGCTAGTGAATATTTCGATGACGATTGAGAATACAGAAAAGATTATTAGTAAGGTGATGGACGGCAGTTTGAGTTTAGGCTTTGTTGAAGGCCTGTATGAGCCTGTTGCAGCATTGACCGATATCCGGTTCAGCGGTGATCAATTGGTCATTATTGCTTCTCCAGACTTTGCTGCAGGACATAATTGTATAGCGCTGACTGATTTGCTGCGTGAGAGATGGGTGCTGAGAGAGACCGATTCGGGAACACGCAGGGTATTTGAACAGTTTGTGCAGAAGCATGGCTGCAATAGCGTGGACTTGAATATTGCGATGGAACTGAGCAGTACAGAAGCAATTAAAAATGCGGTTAAGTCGGGTATTGGTTTAGGGGTTATGTCCTATTTAGCAGTAGTCAATGAGGTTAAACGGGGCGAATTGATTGTAATTGACCTTGCTGAAGGTGCAATTACAAGAAGTTTCACCATGCTTTGTCACAGAGATAAATTTCAAACGCTTGCAATAGAAAAATTTAGTGCCTTTATCATTAAAAAATAGACATATTTATATATTCCGAATTTTCGCATTAAAAATACCGATGCTTGTCATCGGTATTTTTAATTTTACAGGCTATAACGTATCCCCCTAGAATGAGAGTAGATATTTGGTAAATTTTTCACTATTTGGAGGTGAAAAATGTGTTCATGGTATCTGTTTCTGAAGAGCTCTGTGTTGGTTGTGAGGAATGTGCCAAGTCCTGCCCGGCGCATATTTTCGTTGTGGAAGGCGGTAAAGCCGTTGCCGGTGATGATGAATGCTTAGGCTGTCAGAGCTGTGCAATGGTTTGTCCCGTAGGCGCCATTACTGTAGAAGAATATTAAAACGATTTGGTGGAGGTGGACAATTACATGGATGAAAGAAAGACACCCTTATTGGACGAACTGGAGAAGGGAGATTGGCCAAGTTTTGTAACGGAAATTAAGCGGGCAGCTGCAACAAACAAAAGCGCTGCAGATTTGCTTGCTCAGCTGGAGACTTCCTATGAAGAGAATATCGGTCACTGGAAGCATGGTGGGATTGTCGGTGTAAAGGGGTACGGCGGTGGTGTAGTAGGCCGTTATTCGGATGAGCCTGAAAAATTTCCTCACATCAAGGAGTTTCATACAATCCGCGTTAATCAGCCAGCCGGTTTTTTCTATACAACGAAAAAGCTTCGTCAATTAGCCGATATTTGGGATAAATATGGCAGCGGTCTTTATAATCTGCATGGTTCAACAGGAGACTGTATTCTGCTCGGTACAACAACAGAAAACCTACAGCCCTGTGTGGATGAATTGGCGGATATTGGCTTTGATCTTGGCGGCTCCGGCGGTGCGTTACGGACACTTTCCTGTTGCGTTGGGGCGGCTCGCTGTGAAAAAGCCTGTATTGACAGTATGCAAATTATTCATGACCTGACACTTCATTATCAGGATGCCATCCATCGTCCTGCCTGGCCTTATAAATTTAAGATTAAAGTTTCCGCTTGTCCTAATGACTGTGCAGCAGCTTCGGCCAGGTCCGATTTAGCTATTATCGGATTATGGCGGGATGCAATCCGGATTGATAACGAAGCTGTCCGGGCAGCAGTGGATAATGGTTTTGATATTTTTAACAGGGTAATTCGCAAATGTCCAAGTGAAGCATTAGAGTGGAATCAGGAGAAAAAAGAGCTTACTGTTTGTGCAGAGGATTGTGTCCACTGTATGAACTGCATCAATATGATGCCTAAAGCAATCAGCATTGGCCGTGAGCAGGGCGCAGCCCTGATGATCGGCGGCAAAGCGCCGGTTGTAAAAGGTGCCATGCTTGGCTGGGTACTCGTTCCTTTCATCAAGCTGGAGCCCCCGTATACGGAACTCAAAGAAATTGTGGATAAGATTACCGACTGGTGGGCTGATCATGGCAAGAACCGCGAACGTGTCAGTGAGCTGATTGTTCGTATGGGGCTATCTAATTTCCTTGAGGCTGTAGGCCTTAAGCCATTGCCTCAGATGGTGCGCGAACCCCGCAGTAATCCTTATATTTTCTGGAATGCAGAGGAGGTTGAGAAACGTGGCTAGAACTGATTTTGGGCCTCCCGATTATAGGGAAATGGTTCCTCCGATTATTAAAGAAAATTATGGTGACTGGAAATATCATACTGTACCTCGTCCTGGCGTACTCAGGCATGTCAGCAACAGTGGTGCCGTACTTCACTCTGTGCGCGTAGCATCGCCCCGCTTGGTAAGCAGTGAATGGGTCCGCGATATTTGTGATATAGCAGAAAAATACTGTGATGGTTATCTGCGGTTTACTACCCGCAATAATGTTGAATTTCTCGTAGCTGATGAAGAAAAGCTCCAGCCCCTGCTTACTGAGCTTGACGACAAGGATTATTTGATTGGTGGAGTTGGCCTTTCGATCAGCAATGTGGTGCATACGCAAGGCTGGATACACTGCAAGAGTGCTGTGACCGATGCTTCGGGCATAACCAAAAGCATTATGGATGAAATGACGGGATATTTTACAGGCAAACAGAAAGTACCGGCCCGGCTGCGTATTGCGGTGGCCTGCTGTGTGAATATGTGCGGTGCCTGCCATTGCTCGGATATTGCGATTGTCGGCATTCATCGCACAGTACCCCGCATCAATAATGAAATGGCAAGCCGGATCTGTGAAATTCCCACAACGGTTGCTTCCTGTCCGACGGGTGCTATTCGCCCCAATCCTAAGCTGAAGAGCGTAGAAATTAATCCGGAAAAATGCATGATGTGCGGCAACTGTACGGTTGTGTGTCCGGCAATTAAAATTATGGACCCCGTCAATGACGGCGTATCGATCTGGGTTGGCGGCAAAGTATCCAATGCCCGGACGGCACCCATGTTCTCGCGGCTGGCAATTCCTTTTATTCCGAATGAACCGCCGCGCTGGACTACCGTGACGGATGCGGTGAAAAATCTGGTGGAAGTATGGGCGGCGAATGCCCGCGATGGTGAGAGAATGGGTGAATGGATTGGCCGCATTGGCTGGGAACGCTTTTTTAAACTGGCCGATCTGCCTTTCACCGATAAGCATATTGATGACTTTACCCATGCTAAGACCACGTTCCGCTCGACGACACAGTTCAAGTTTTAATATGGCAGTTTAAATAGTGTGCAAGATAAGGCAGGGGGGTTAATATGCTGTTTTTCATTGGCCGGATATTTCCCTACATTGCCATAGCTGTACTGATTTTAGGCCTCGTCTGGCGGGTGAGGGGATGGCTGAAGGTGCCGGTACCGTTTCCATTAACGGTATTTCCGGCACCCCGTTCCCCGTTGGGGCGTATAACTGCTGTCGGCAAGGAAATGCTGCTCTTTAGCAGCCTGCGCCGCGGCGATAACGGCCTATGGGTTTGGGCTTGGCTTATGCATGTTGCACTGGCGATGATTATCGCCGGACATATTGTTGGGATTACCTATTTAACTCATCAGTTTACCTTAATTGGTTTGTCTGAGGCTGCCAGCTCACAAGCGTCGGCGTTTATCGGCACGGCGGCCGGTCTGGTTTTCCTTATTGCTCTTGTTGTACTTTTTTACAGACGAGTGGCTATCCCCGAAGTAAAACGGTTGTCCGATCCAGCAGACTATTTCGAATTGCTCTTACTGCTCGCCATTGTGATAACCGGTATGCATATGAGGACGGTGAGTGAAGTCAATCTGCCGGTTATCCGTGAGTATCTGGGCAGCCTGATCATGCTCCAGCCGTTGGCGATACCACAGGAACCGATTTTCATGAGTCATTTCTTTTTGGTGAATGTATTGATGCTGTATTTACCCTTTTCTAAATTAATTCACATGGCAGGCTTTGTTGTTAACCGTGCGATGGTAGTTGAGGCTCCGCCCAGCTATCCGGCAAGAGCAGGTATGGTGCGGGGCGTATCACAGCCCGCTCATATCGTGAAAGGGGGGAATGAGCTATGATGAAACCGCCTATGCATGTGGCTAAGGCAAAGGATGTTGGAGCTCTCGGCTTCCCCCTGACGGCTGAGGCTGACCAACCGGCACAAGCTCTGGAGCGGCTGGGTCGCTTAAAAGAGTCTATGCGGTCGGTAATGGTCATGCTCGAATCCTGTACGAAGTGCGGAAAGTGCGCTGAACAGTGTCACAGCTATCTCGGTACTCAGGATTATTATAACTTTCCCGCAGCACGGGCCGAGCTTATGAGGCGTGTATATAAACGCTATTTTACCCTCCAGGGCAAATTATTTGGCCGGTTTGCAGGCGCGGAAGAGTTTGACGGAGCTACCCTTACGAAGTGGCTCACTTATTTTTACCAGTGTAATGAGTGCCGCCGCTGTTCATTGTTTTGTCCCTTTGGGATTGATACGGCCGAAATCACGATTGCCGCACGTCATATCCTGTCTGAATTGGGGATTATGCCAAAATTCATGCAGGGCGTGGCTGCCAATATGGCCAAAACGGGCAATAACATGGGGCTGCCGGTACCGGCTATTATTGACAATGCTGAATTTATGGAAGATGAGATGCGGGAAGAAACCGGTCTCTCTATCAAAATACCCATTGATAAACTGAATTCAGATGTGCTTTATATTCCGTCATCTGCGGACTTCTTCACCAATGTTGATACCATGATTGGTGCAGCAAAGCTGTTTCATCACTTGGGTCTTAACTGGACAATATCTAGTTCCATTCTGGAGGCTGCCAATTTTGGGCTGCTGTTTAACCTGGATGTTATGAAAGAGCACAATCGCCGGATGATTGATGCTGCACGGGTACTGGGAGCGAAGCTGGTTATTCAGGGAGAGTGCGGTCACGGCTGGCGGGCGGCTAAGATGTACACACAAGGCGCTAACGGGCCGGTAGATTTTCAAATCAGGCATATCCTTGATTTTACGGCTGAGCACATTGATCGGCTGCCGCTAAAAAAGCTGCCGCTGCGAGCTACACTGCATGATCCGTGTAATTACGGGCGGGCAGGTGATCTGATTGAGCAGCCTCGCCGGATTCTCCGGTCAGTTGTAACTGATTTCGTTGAGATGACGCCTAACAGGGAAGAAAACTTCTGCTGTGGTGGTGGATCAGGCCTGCTGATGGAAGAGATGAAAGAAATTCGCATGCAGCTTGGCAAAAAGAAGGCCGAACAAGTCCTGGCTCTAGGTAATTTGGATTATCTGGTAATTCCCTGTTCGATTTGTAAGGCTCAGCTGCCGGCTGTAATGGAATATTACGGAGCAGCTGATTTAAAAATGGGCGGGTTAATGGATCTGGTCGGTAAAGCATTAGTGCTTCGCGATAAAGACAATGAAATGGAGGAAACACAATGAGTGTAGTACAAATAAAAGGAACTGAAGTTGAAATTGATGAAGATGGTTTTTTAGTTGACCCTGAGGACTGGAGTGAAGATATGGCAGCATACTTTGCAACAGTAGAAGATGTTACGGAAATGACTGATAAGCATTGGCAAGTTATCCATTATCTTCGCGATTATTTTAAAAAATTTGGAGTTGCGCCGATGATTCGCAAGCTTTGCAAAGATACCGGCTTTACTCTTAAAGAAATTTATGAGTTATTTCCATCTGGGCCGGCGAAAGGGGCCTGCAAACTGGCTGGACTTCCGAAACCAACCGGCTGCGTGTAATTTTGGCTGAAGCTGCGCTGCCTGTACAGACAGGTGGCGCGGTTTTCCGTAAACAAGGCAAAAGAAAAGCGAAAGGAGGACAAGAGAAGACTGAAGTTTCGATCTAAAATAAGGAGGAGATTAATATGGCCGGTGTTACACAGACACCACTTTCAGCAGGCAAACCATCGGTTCCGTCGGCACCACTGCCAATGCTGAAAAGGGAAGATACATGGGCGATTATCATCGGGCTTGGTTTGATCGCAGTTGCTACCTTGGCTTTTTTCTCCAATACTTTAGGCTTGCTAAAACCGATGGCAGTCAGTTTTACTGCCTGGACCGATTTTAGCAAAGCAATCGGTGAGGTAACCTCAAAATCAGGTGGTATAGTCTTCTTGTATCTGTTCTTTATTATCGTATTTGGTTTTGCCGTACGGATCATGGGGGTCAATGTACCTCATTTTATTGCCGGATTTACTGTTCTGTTTGTATTATCTGTTTTTATTACTCTGATGGGAATTAATAATGCCTGGAAGAATTGGATGGAGGGGCCGCTGCTGGCCTTAGCCGTTGGGATTATTGCCGGTAATCTCATTAAGCTTCCCACCTGGTTCCGGGCAGCTTTGAAAACGGAATTTTACGTAAAAACAGGGATTATTCTGATGGGTGCTATCTTACCTTTTACGATTATTCTGTCAGCTGGGCCGCTGGCAATTATGCAGGCAACAATCGTATCTGTTGTGACCTTCGGATCAATTTATTTTGCAGCTACCAAGCTGTTTGGTCTTGATCCGCGTTTCGGTGCCTGTCTGGGGGCCGGTGGGTCGATCTGTGGTGTTTCCGGTGCAATCGCCATAGGCGGGGCCTGCCGTGCCGAAAAAGAGCATGTTTCTGTGGCTATATCGATGGTTGTTATTTGGGCGGTAGTCATGATCTTTTTACTGCCGATATGGGCGAAGGCTTTGGGTATGGAGGCCGGACCGGCAGGCGCATGGATTGGGACATCGGAATTCGCTGATGCTGCCGGCTTTGCTGCCGCTGCCGCAGTTGGTGACGAACGGGCCATAAAAACGTTTACCTTGATGAAGGTAGTTGGCCGGGATATGTTTGTCGGCGTATGGGCATTAGTCGTTGCCTTTTTATCTGTCACAGTATGGGAGAGAAAGAAGTCCAACCAGGCTGAGCGCGTCAATGTAAGTGAAATTTGGAACAGATTCCCGAAATTCGTTATCGGCTTCTTCATTGCTTCCTTGTTTACTACGGTGATTATTTCCATGCTCAGCGTAAAAGAGGGCGCTGCCTATTCCAAAGAAGTGCTAGGGGTAGTGAAGGTGTTAAGAGGCTGGGCCTTTACCTTTACTTTCCTCAGCATTGGATTTACTACCCGCTTTGGCGAACTGACCCGTCTTGGCTGGAAGCCGTTAGCAGCATTTACAATCGGTGTACTTATCAATGTACCTTTAGGGTATTGGCTGTCAAATGTGGTATTCGCAAGTTACTGGATGGCAATTAAATAATTGTTTTTACTCGTGTAGCGTGGCCCGGCTTGCAGTCAGGCCACGCTACGCTAAATAAAGGGTGATGAGCGTGATTCAAGAAAAAACAGCAGTAGTGACACATATAACGCGGGTAGCTCTGTCTCTGGTACCTGAAGCGCAAGTGCTGGAGGTGCTGTACTCCCAGTTACCGACACCTGCTGCGGTGAGAGCTGTTGGAAAAATGATGGCTGACCGTACGGAACGGGTGGCTGAAATGATGGAATTATTAGAGAAACAAGGCTTCTCCTTTGAGCGGGATAAACAAACGATTTTTGCCTATTCCAATACGGTTGAAGCCTATGAAGTGAAGCGGGATTTAATTCGTGCCGGTTTTGCCGACCGCGAGTTTCAAATTTATTTGGAATACACCCGCGGCTGGGGCATGCTGTAGTATTTTATAGGGTGGAGGTGAAAGTGTGTGATTAGCTGGTTTATTGGAGGTCCTTTGCTTTATTTTGCGCTTGCTTTATTTTGCTTTAAGACAATTACTACTGTTTTGCGGTTTCTCAGAATGCCCCGCCACTTGCGCTGGGATTTGTATCCTGTTCCCCATCAGGGGCCGGAGGGATCAAAGTATCAAAAAGTAGATTTTGGAGAGTTAAAGCCGCACATATCGTTGTATCACGAGCTAAAAGAAATGAGTCAGGAAATGCTGTTCATTAAAAGAGCATTTATTCATAATCCCAAGGTGTGGAAAGGAAGTTTTCCGCTTCATATGGGGCTGTATCTGGGCGTGAGCTGGCTTGTTCTGCTCACGGTGGGAGCAATGTTAGAACTCAATGGTATCCAGGTCGCTTCGACTGCTGCAACGCCGGTAATGCTGCTTTATTATCTAACCTTGTTTACCGGTATTGGCAGTTTCGTTGCCGGTCTGTACGGCAGCTTGGTCCTGCTTTGGCTGAGAACTTTTGATGCCGATTTGCGGTTTATCTCGGACTATGTAAGCTTTTTGAATTTAGCGTTGCTGATTTGTTTGTTCGGGACAGGATTGGCCGCCTGGGGACTGGCTGATTCGTCTTTTGCCATCATCAGACAGCATGTCAGCGGAGTACTGCTGCTGAACCCGTCAGCTATTCCCTCGCCGCTGTCGGCCGCATCCGTTTTGTTGTTCTGCCTGTTTCTGATTTATTTGCCATTCAGCAGAATGATGCATTTTGTGGGCAAGTACTTTTTTTATCACAATATTATGTGGGATGATGAAATGATGAAGGGCAACAGGCAAATGGAAAATGATATTGCCGCTTATTTGGACTACCGTCCTACCTGGTCTGCTCCGCACATCCGTAAGGGCGGCTCTTGGGGCGAACAGGCAGGCGGCGGATTGCCGCAGGAAGGTGAGCAAAAATGAAAAAGACAATACCAATACGCGAATTTGGCAAAGCCTGTGATGTGCTTGCTCCCCTTGAAGCAGGTAATATACCAGTTTTGCCTGGTGAGGATGAGGCGTTCCGGTTTAAAGAAATAAAGCCCGAGTTAAAAGAGAAATATGATTTTTCGTTAGATGGTTTTTCGGCACTGAATCTGCCTATTCCGAAAACAAAAGAGGAAGAAGCAGAGATCGTTAACCGTTTTCTGACCGGACTTGAAAAACTGTTTCAAAAAGAAAATAATTGGGGTTTCCTGCTGCCAACAACTTTAAGCAACGAATATTGTATGCAGTGCAATACCTGTAATGAGGCCTGTCCGATGTATCTGGAGAGCGGGAGGCAGGATATTTACCGGCCTAATTTCCGTCCGGAAGTGCTGAGGCGCATTATCCGCCGGTACTTTAGCCTTAGCGGTAAGTTGCTGGGCAAATGGGCGGGAGCTGATCTTGAGCTGAATTGGCGGGTTGTATACCGCCTTGCGGAATTAGCGTATCGCTGCAGTATCTGCCGCCGCTGCGCCTCGGTATGTCCCATTGGTGTTGATAATGCATTGATTTCCCGTGAACTGCGCAAAGTGTTCAGCCAGGAGATGGGGATTGCTCCCGAACCTGTTCACAAGTCCGGAACCATCCGGCACATGAAAACAGGCTCGTCAACAGGCATGACTCCCTTGGCCTTTAAAGATAATATTGAGTTCATTGAGGATATTATTGAAGAAAAAACCGGCCGCCGTCTGACCATTCCTATTGATAAAAAGGGTGCGGACATTATGTTGATTCATAATGCCGGTGAATACATGGCCTGGCCGGAGAATCCGGCAGCGTTTGCTATTTTATTTGAAGCAGCCGGCCTCAACTGGACGCTTTCCAGTGATGCTATGGGGTACGAGGGAGTCAATTACGGAGTCTGGTATGATGATGTCCAGTTTTCGCGCATCGCCTTGGCCCAGGTCCAGGCTGCCCAAAAATTGAATGTCAAAAAGATTGTGGTTGGAGAATGCGGTCATGCGACAAAAGCCTTGATTACGATAGCAGACCGGCTGCTGGTCAAGGATCTGGCTATACCCCGTGAACCCTGTCTGCCGCTGCTGGAGCAAATTGTAACAAGCGGTGCCATCAAGTTTGATCCGGCTAAAAATAATTTCCCGGTGACACTTCATGACCCGTGCAACATGGTACGACTCATGGGGATACTGTCACCGCAGCGCAATATTTTAAACGCAATCATGGCACCGGGCATGTTTAGGGAAATGCCGAATGCCGGTACGAATAACTACTGCTGCGGCGGCGGCAGCGGATTTGCAATTATGAATTCGCAGAATTTCCCCGAATGGCGCAATAATGTGGGGTCCAGAATGAAAGCGCGGCAGGTGCTGGAGGCTTTTCAGGATGTGTTAGACCCGTCCATACCCAAATACTATTGTGCGCCATGTTCGAATTGTAAAGGTTCAGCCCGTGATGCCCTGCTTGGCCATTTTGGCTTCAAGGACAAATACAATATCATTTATGGCGGCCTAGTGGAGCTAATGGTAAATGCAATGACGGATATACCACAGCCCTTTATATCCTGGGAAGACGAATTCTAAGGAGGTTATTATGAAAATCGTCATAATCGGCGGGGTTGCAGCAGGCCTCAAGGCAGCAGCTAAGGCCAGGAGATGTGATCCGCATGCTGAAATTACGGTTGTAGAAAAAGGAACTCTCATATCCTATGGCGCTTGCGGGCTGCCTTATTATGTAGAAGCCCAGGTGGATGATATTAACGATTTAATGAAAACACCAGCAGGAGCGCTCCGCAATCCCGACTTTTTTCAGCGCGTCAAGGATATCCGGGTATTGCCTAAGACGCTGGCTACCAGAATTGACCGGGAGAAAAAGATTGTTTTTGTAACCAATACAGATACCGGTGAAGAAGCAGTTTTGCCTTACGATAAGCTGGTCATTGCGACGGGAGCAAGCCCAATACAGCCCGAACTGCCGGGTTACAGCCTTGCTAATATTGTGCAGTTCTGGCATCCCCAGGATGCCAGGGTAATTCGTCAGGGGCTGGAGCAGGGAAGGTTCAATGAGGTTGTGATCATCGGGGCAGGCTTGATCGGCTTGGAAGTAGCGGCAGCGCTGACGATCTGGGGTGTCAAGATTTCTGTAATTGAACAGCAGGAACATATTTTCCCGGCCTTTTTAGATGCAGAGATTGCACAAAACGCAGAAAAGTATTTACGGGGCCAGGGGATATCGCTGCTTGTTGATGAGAAAGTCATCGGCTTTGAAGGTGAAACGGCAGTGACCGCAGTGAAGACAAATAAGCGGACCGTTTCTGCAGATCTGGTAATACTGGCGGTAGGTGTCCGCCCAAATGTTGAACTAGCGAAACGAGCCGGAATAGAGCTGGGGATGACTGGTGCAATTGCCGTGGATGCGACTCTTCGGACTAGTGATCCTGATATTTATGCCGGTGGTGACTGCATTGAAAATACAAATATTGTTTCAGGACAAAAGGTGTTCGTTCCTATGGGATCGCTGGCCAACCGTCATGGGCGGATTATCGGAGAGAACCTGTTTGGCATGAAGCGCCAATTTAAGGGAGTATTAAACACGGTAATCGTTAAGCTTGCAGAGCTGAATGTCGGCAAGACAGGTCTTACGGAGCGCGAAGCAAAAGCGCTGGGCTATGAGTATGTAACCGTTATCACTGCCGGTCATGATAAGCCTCACTATATGGAGGATGCCAAGCTTATCACCATTAAGCTCATCGCCGAAGTGAAGACCCACAGGCTGCTAGGCATGCAGGCGGTTGGACAGGGCGAGATTGCCAAGCGCATTGATGTTGCGGCGGCAGTGTTAACGCTAGGCGGAACGGTTGAAGATATAACCGATATTGATTTATCTTATGCGCCTCCCTATAATTCGCCTATAGATAATATTGCAGTTACTGCTAATTCCCTGCTCAATAAGCTGGAGGGAAAGCTGAAAGGGCTGCCGCCTCTAGAGGCGCAAGAGATGCTGCGGGATAATAAGACAGTATTTCTTGATGTGCGCACTCCAGCCGAATTTAAAGAAGAGCAATTGGAGAATTGCGGGAATGTGAAGCATATTCCCTTAGGTGAACTGCGCAGCCGTTATCAGGAGCTAAATCGTGATGACGAGATTGTGGCCTTTTGTAAAATCAGCTTACGCGGCTATGAAGCGGAAGGGATATTGGAAGGCCTGAATTTTAAGAATGTAAAAGTGCTGGAGGGCGGGATATTTTCCTGGCCGTTTGGCGGGGAGAAGTAGCTTACCTGGGAGCGGCAATGCTATCGATTTCAGGCCGCAGTGCTAAGCGAGGCTGCAGTAATCACGTGACTTGAATGCTATTTGTCTACATGGGGGGGCGAGCGAATGCGGCCCTCCTTTTATTGTGTGTACAAGCAAAACGATGAGTGGAAAAAGCCCGGCTTTCTACTTTTGTCATCGAAACAAAAGTAGCAAAAATTCTAGGCCTGTCTTCCAAAATGCTTGGAAAATAGTCAGCTTACTAAAATTCGTAAACTCGCTAACGCTCAAACAGTACGAATTTTTTAACGTAAGCTGACCATTTTCCATCCTGCGGACCGCATTTTTCCAGAAGGGCCGTGGGAACGGGGATCAAAACGTACCTGACCTCAGTGACGAGTACCATTTGTTTTATACTTTGCCCGGTAGGAATTACATCTTTGTTAAGCGAAGTTGTGTATAGTTTTAGTGAGCGGATGCTCAGAGGAAGGCAGGGGTTAGGGATGTTAGCTGCGGATTTACTAGTCATCAATGCCCGTATTTGGACGGGGAATCCTGTTAAGCCATATGCGGAGGCGATAGCGATAAAAGGGGAGCTGATTCTAGCTGTCGGCTCTAAGGGAGAAGTGGATGCTTTCCGGGGGCCCGATACGCAAGTGCTCGATGCTGCCGGTCATTTGGTATTACCGGGGTTTAATGATAATCACACGCACTTTATGCTGGGCGGCTTTCGTTTATTGTCACTGGAGCTGCGCGGCTGCAAAAGCAGGGATGAATTTGTTCATGCTATCGCCTGCAGGGCGGGACAGGTTCCCAAGGGCAGCTGGATTACCGGGGGCGGCTGGAACAATGACCAATGGCAGCAGCCTGTGATGCCTGCGAAAGAATGGATCGATGGGGTTACACCCAATATTCCCGTTTATCTGACACGCAGCGATCTGCATATTGCTTTTGCTAACAACGCGGCACTCCGGCTGGCTGGAATTGACCGGAATACTGTCAGTCCCATGGGCGGGGTTATTGAAGTTGATCCGGACACGGGCGAACCTACCGGGATTTTGAAGGATACAGCGATGAAGCTTGTAGAGCAGTGTATCCCTGCTCCTTCGAAGCAGCAATATGATATGGCGCTGCTTGCCGCGATGGAGCATGCAGGCCGGCTGGGGATAACCTCTGTCCAGGATATTACGGCATGGCGGGACTGGCAGGACTGGGAAGCGTTCGTACGCTTCCGGAATCAAGACAAACTTACGGTAAGAATTACTGCCCGCACTCAGATTACCGAATGGGAAAAGCAAGTCAAGCTGCTGGAAGAGGGATTCGGAAATGACATCTGGCTGCGCGCAGGAGGCGTAAAGGGTTTTGTTGACGGCTCGCTGGGGTCCGGCACGGCACTCATGTGTGAGCCTTTTACGGATATGCCGCTCCATTCGGGCTTACTGGCCGATCAAATGTATCCCGAAGGCATTATGTTTGAGCGGATTTTGGCCGCAGACAAAGCAGGTCTGCCTGTTTCCGTGCATGCTATCGGCGATAAGGCCAATCAGCTGCTGTTGGATATTTTTGCGGCTGTAATTCAGGAAAATGGGGTACGGGATCGAAGATTTCGCATTGAGCACGCGCAGCATCTGCTGCCGGAGGACATTGGGCGCATGGCGCGGCTAGGTGTGCTGGCGTCCGTACAGCCTGCCCATGTCTATGAAGATGGCTGCTGGGCCGGGAAGCGGCTAGGTGACAAACGCTGCCAGACAACCTATGCCTTTCGGTCTCTGTTGGATGCCGGAGTTGCAGTTTCGTTCGGGACCGACTGGCCTGTTGTACCGCTGAATCCTTTTATGGGGATTTATACAGCAGTTACCAGGCAGACACAAGATGGCTTGCATCCTAATGGCTGGGTGCCCGGGCAAAAGCTGCAAATTAGTGAATGCCTGCGGGCTTATACAGGCGGCAGTGCCTATGCCGAATTCAGCGAACACATAAAAGGCAGACTTAATCCTGGAATGCTGGCGGATTTGATTATGGTTTCTCAGGATGTATTGGCCGTCTATCCTGAAGAGATACCGCAGACAAGAGTACTATGGACAATAGCCGGTGGCAGGCTTGTGTATCAGGAGTAGTCCCCGGTAAGCAAAAGGTGAAGCGGAGGAGCTGATAAGATGGTCCAGATTCGGGAGATGGTGTTAACCGATTATGAGGCAGCAGCCGGACTATGGCAAAAAACGCCCGGGTTAGGCTTAAGTGATGCTGATTCAAAAGAAAAAATAGAAGCTTTTCTGGTGAGAAACGAAGGTATGAGCTTTATTGCCGAATGGGACGGTGAGCTTGTCGGGACTGTTTTATGCGGACACGATGGCCGTCGCGGCTTTATTTATCACCTGGCTGTGCAGCACGAGCATCGGCGTAAGCAAATAGGCAGCCAGCTGATTGGCTGCTGCCTAAAAAAGCTTAACGATGAAGGTATTGCAAAATGCCACTTGTTTGTGTTAGAGAACAATGTTCAGGGAATGGATTTTTGGAAGCACATGGGCTTTGTTAAGCGCGATGATATCTATACGTACTCCTGCAATATAGGATTATACGAGTAAAAACTTATTAGGATATGCAATAAAGTCAGCAGAATCTCGTCTTACTATACAGGGAGTACTGAGTGCTGCGCTGCCTATAGCTAATGAGCTGTAGGCTGGCCTGTTCTATTTGGTAGAGTTGAAATTCAATAGAGGAATGTTTTTTTTGTGCACAACCAACAGAATGAATTTATTACCGTCATTAAGAAGGAACGGCAAAATCTAATTCGTTATGTCCGTATGAAGCTCACCGGTATCTCGGACATGGATGCGGAAGATATTGTTGCCGATGTATTGTTTAATGTCTATAACCGGGTAGCTGCCGATAAGCATGTGGAAAACTTGGCTGCCTATCTCTATCAGTCGGTAAAAAATAAGATCTGGGATTATTTCCGCCAGCCGCAGACACCTTTATCACTGGATGCTTCGGAACAGAATACGGAGCTGCCCAGAGGCGCGAAGCTGATAGAGGCTGCACTTGATGTAGAGAATCTTTTTGAGGAAAAAGAGTTCTTACTACGGCTGAAAAGTGCACTGCTATGCCTGGAGCCAAAGCAGCGAGCAGTCTGGGTGGCTACCGAACTGGAAGGCTATACGTTTAAAGAACTATCACTCAAATGGTCAGAGCCGATAGGGACGCTGCTGTCGCGGAAAAGCCGGGCAACAAAGGCGCTGCGTAAGCTGCTGAAAGATGAATAATTGCAATAAAGGTGTGAGGGAATATGCACGGCCAATGTAATTTTTGCGTAACAAAGACAAGACGGATTCTCATTCAAATTTCTCTTGGACTCATTTTGTCAGTCTTTTTTGGACTGGGTTTTGGTTTTTTTGTCATGCTTCTGTGGAATGCTTTGTTGCCAGATATCTGGGGCTGGAAGGAAATAACCTATTGGCAGGGAGCTGGTTTAGTCATTCTTAGCCGCCTGCTGTTTGGGAGTCATGGCTATCATAAAACTGAGACTAATCCCAAGGCAGAAGGGACGGGCGACCAATATTATGAGCAGTGGTGGGAGAAAGAAGGGTTAGGATCAGTTGAACGGTATTCTAAAAAAAAAGTACGGAAAGAAGAATCCTCTGATTAGGCCGCAGCTTGCGGCTTTTTTTATTTAACAAAATGTTAACATAAAAATAATAGTAGGCGTCCTTTTGTATGGTATAAATTACATATAAGGAATGTTGTTGATTGGACTTAGTTGTACAAAGGAGGGAGCCTTTTGAGTTATTTAAGTCTATCAGAAATTAAATCAGGCATGACTCTTGAGCAAGTATTGGTAAGTCCTGATGGCAAAATGGTTTTTGGTCAGGGAACGATAGTCAATGACTGCCTCCTAGCTCGCTTAAATGACTGGAAAGTAGAAGGTGCTGAGGTCGCTGAGGAAGCAATTGAATTTGATTTTGCGGAAATAGAAAAAATTATTTCGGTTGTTACACTCGGTATGACTGACAAACCGGAAATGAAAAAAATGGTACAGCATGCAGCTGAGCTGCATATGAAAATCGAAACAGAATTAAAGCGAATCTTTATGCTTACACGCTATCATGGTGCAGTACCTATGGATACTTTGATTCATTTGGTTGATAAGAAAATTTACCCAAGATTATCGCAGTTGGATTCATTTGAACAATTGCATACTCAGGCTGCAGCAAGCGATTATTTGTACAGACATGCCCTAGATGTAGCGTTTATTGCCGGCTATCTTGGGCGCTGGCTAGGTTATGGTGACGGGGATATTTGGAATTTAACGCTGGCCGGCTTGGTTCATGATATCGGCAAGACCAAAATTAATTTTGAAATGCTTAGTAAGTCCGGGAGACTAAACGCAGATGAATTCAAAATAGCTAAAAATCATACAGTCTGGAGCTATCAGTTACTGGCGCAGACAGAGTTTGTATCCACTGTTGTACTTAAAGCAGTACTGGAGCATCATGAAAAATTAGATGGTTCCGGTTATCCATATCGGCTGCAAGGTAATGAGATTACGATGCTGGCCCGAATTATTGCTGTTGCTGATATCTATGATGCGCTTATTAGTAATCGCTATTACCATAAAGGAATTTCGCCCCAGGAAGCAATTGAAATCATGGTTTTTCAAATGGCAAACCAACTGGATACACATGTTTTAGCTTGCCTTATCGAAAATCTCGCACAAATTGGTATGATCAAAATCCCTGTATTGTACAATTCGGCAATATAAAAGGTTAGGGGAGGATTTTTTTGAGCAGACCGTTAACAATTTTGATTAGTGATGATTCTCTATTATTGCGCAAGAAGTTACGAGGGGAGTTGGAATTGCTAGGTTGCCAGGTTATCGAGGCAAAGGATGGAAAGGAAGTAGTGGAAGCCTACTCCACTTTCCGTCCCGATGGCGTGTTCATGGATATTGTTATGCCAGAGGCGGGCGGTTTAACTGCGCTTAAAGAAATTAAAGAAATCGATGACAAGGCCAGGGTCATTATGCTCTCTTCAACCGGAACGGCTGCTAATTTGCTAGAGGCGTTAAAGCTGGGAGCCATTGATTTTATTCAGAAACCTTATGACAGCAGTCAACTGGCGAAAGCGGTACATGACTTCGGACGGGAAGCGCGCTAAATGGTAAGTCAGTTTTTTGCTCAATACATATTAAACAAAGGTCTGCTTACACCGGCCCAAGTGCAGGAGGCGCTGGAAAGCAGGCGGACGGCGCAGCCTAAATTAGGAGTAACAGCGATTAATATGGGCTATTTGACGGCAGAGCAGGTAAAAAAAATTCATAAGCTGCAGCATAGGATTGATAAGCGGTTTGGCGAAATTGCCTTAATTGAAGGCTATCTGTCGCATGAACAGCTGAGCAATGTACTAGCTAATCAGGAAAATGACAATTTTAGGTTTGGTCAGGCCTTGGTTGATAAAGGCTTTCTGTCCTTAGAAGCACTAGAAGATGTTTTAGCAGAGTACAAGCAGGCTGCGGAGCTGGAGCAACCTGCTGATTTAATCTTGATTAAAGAATGGATTTCTCATTACCTTTCCTTTCCGAGAGAGGATGATAACGCAGTTTTGTATTGTGATTATATGGCTCTTTTTTTGCGGGCTATTGTCCGTTTCCTAGATGCATGTCCTTTGCTCGTTGCAAGTTCAGAAGAAAAAAGCGAGGAACGCTGGGCGGTCTCACAAAGTATGACTGGTGATATTGATTTGCACAGTTGTCTTTTAATTGATGATAGTGTATTACTGGAAATAGCCAAGCGATATAGCTGTGAACAGCTGCTTGAAATAGATGAGCTTGCTCTTGATAGTGTCGGTGAATTTTTGAATGTAACAAATGGACTCTTTTGTATTAATCTTTGCCATCTGGGGCTGGACTGTGAGCTTCATCCTCAAATGATTGCAAGAGAGAGTGCCACGGTACAGAGCCCTTCCTGGTCGGTAACAGTTGATATTGGTTTTGGTACAATTGAGTTAGTTTTGACGAGAGAATAGAAACACAAAAAAAGCCGCTAGTGCGGCTTTTTTGTTTTATGTCAGATAAGCTCAAGATTTTTCAAAAGTCGCTTCAAATAGCTTTACCATATAAGGATCAAAGCGTGATCCGCTGCTGCCGGCTATTTTAATCAGTGCCTGCCGTGGACTGTTATTTTTCATCATTAGTCTGTCGTAGTGGTCAGCAACAGTAATCAGGCGGGCAAACTCGGTAATCTGCAATCTGCGGAACCCCAGTGGTCCGCTGCCGTCAAAGCATTCGTGATGCTGTAAGCATACTAAGGAAATGATCATATCAATGTCCAGGTTTTGTCGCAGCTTATCAAAACCCAACAAGGTATGTTCTGCATTTTCCTCTTGAAATTCCTGTCCCATACCGCAATCATGAAGCAAAGCACACATGCCTAAGTATTCCAGGTTAAGATAATCATAGCCATGGTAGAGTCCCATATTAAGCGCAATGATGGTAGTCCGCAAGCTGTGAAGCAAGAGATAGGTATTTTGCGGATCGATTTCAAGAAAGGACTGAATGAACGGTCTTTCTAAAATTGCATACATAATCTGCTCAATTTTAAAAACATTTGCCTGAAGATCGATTTTTTTCTCTGCTTCTAAGCTTTTACATAATGTGGTAAGTGTATGGATGGTATGTTGTACAGCCGGTGAATTTGCAGGGAGAGAAGGTGTATTTGCCTCTACCTGAATCATCAGGCTTTGAATCCTGAAATTGCGCAATCGCTTTATATAAGATTCAGTGAGTACAATTCCCCGGGCAATAAGAATGAGTCCCTTTGAATCGCAGATCGTCTGACTGACTATCATGCCTGGCTTTAACTCAAATAATGATGTTTCCATTCTTTCACCTACCTGATTGAGGATCGCGCTTCTGCTAATGTTGTAAGAGCGACATCTCTTTTCAATGGCTTTGCCAGTACGGTAAAAGCCCCATGTTTTAGGACTTCATCACAAATGTACTGTTGGTTTCCTAACGCTGAAACCATAATGATTTTTACTTGCTTATCTGTTAGTGAGAAGATTTTAAGAGTTCCTAATCCATCCAGATCAGGCATGGTGATATCCATAAAAATGACTTCCGGTTGAAAGGTGCGATGCTTTTCCAGCGCTTCAATCCCATTTGATGCTTCAGCAATTTCAATGTCTTTTATTTCTGCTAAGTAGTGTTTTAACGTATTTCGTGAAAAATCCGAGTCATCTACGATAAGTACGCGCATGAAATTCCTCCATAAAAAAAGATATGCTGTTTGGAGCATATCTAAATAGTATTGGCTTTCCTATACCGGCTGCCAATGTATAGTGCATGTTCTAACCGGTCGATAAATGCCAGCTGGGCAAATTCGATTTTATTTCTGGCAGCAGAAGGTGTAAAGAAACCCAAGCGGTCTACTTCTGGAAATGAGCAGAAATGACCTGAATTTGGCGGCCATTCCATTTCAAAAAGGTTACTGTTAACCGGTAGTGCAGTATCGCAATTACCACAAAAGGCCCAAATATAGATTCGCTTACCGCTTCGCTCGGTGGTTTTTCCTAAAGGAAGCAATTTTTGTCCAGCGAAACTAAGTCCTGTTTCCTCAGTGAATTCCCGCAGGGCAGCAGCTGGAATCGTTTCATTGCGCTCTACATGACCTTTGGGGATACTCCAGCAGCCGTGATCCTTGCTGCTGAATAGAGGCCCGCCAGGATGAGCGAGTAAGACTTCCGGGTTTCCCTTATTCCAGCGATACATCATCAGTCCAGCGCTAACCTTAGTAAGCATCTAACCATCCTCACTTTCGCAGCCGACTTTAAGCTCAGTGTAGCATAAGGAAGTGCCGCTAACTTTAACAAAGTGTAAAGATTTTGTTAAAGTTAACGGTACATAGTAAAGCTTCACGATTTTTTAACGCATAATCTCTAGGGCCCACTACATATAGGTATAAAAACTGCCGGAGGAGTAGTCGTGGGCAATAGTGAATTGGCACAGCTTAAAAAATCCTTCTTATGTAAAAATTGCAATAAGATCCGTATCGTGCAATTACAGGCATGTGTGCGGGAATGTGACTGTAGTGAGGAGCTTCATTTTACTTCAATTTTTGATTTTTATGCCAATTTATACTTCCATCTTGATAACCGCAATTATGCTGATTATGAAACAATTTGCAATGAATTTAGCGATGAACAGATTAAAGAGAAAGCAGACGGCTTATTGTTCCATCATCTACCGGAAGAGGCGCTGGCGGCGTACTCAGTAAATTCTACAGATTATCTTCAACTTATCATGAAGTTATTCAGAAAGACGGTTGCCAATTGCCAGACTGCCGATGATATTTTGCTGGTGGCAGTGAACTGGCTCTTCTATTTAAGTAATACGATGAAAGAGCTTAGAAAACTGCAGCATCATGATTCTTATTTTGGGAGAAACCTGGCACCGATTCCTACAATAAGGGGGCCGCTGCTTTATCGGGTGGACTCCTCTATAAAAGCCTATTTAGAGCGCTTTGAAGCGATAGTTGATCCTAATTATATATTGCTTAGAAAAAAGGTCTACTTTTTTCTGGTTCGGGAAGAGTACCCTTATTATAATGTAACGCATAAATATATCGGTTTATCAAAGCGCTGGGCTGATATTGATAATTATGTGGGAAATCTTAGTTTCTGTTTTTTCTCTCACAATTTTTCTCTGTTAAAGGATTATATTTTATCCGTGAAAGACAGTGATGACGGAAATTATATTTTTTCCTTCACAAATATACGAAGCCGCAAGCGCCAAGAATACACTGAAAAATTTCAGACCACACTGGCTAAAGCCGAGCTGAATTTTATTATGGCTCCTGAGCTGTCGACGCCTATTGATTCTCAAAGATATATGATCGATACCATTAAGCAGCAAAAGAAGAAGAATCTTATTTTTGCTATAACCGGATCTTTTCACGTGCGTGAGGGCGATATCAGTTTACATCCCCAGAATAGGGAACGAATTTATAATTATGCTCAAGTCGTGAATCAAGAGGGCAGTACGATCTACGATTTGTATAAAATGAACCGTTTTATCATTCATAAAAGTGATAAAAACCAGGCTGAGCTGCCGATATTTGTTGAGAAGAGCGGAACAGAGCGGAATGCATATGATAAAAGAGACATTGTGTTGTTTGATACTTTATTGGGGAGAATCGCATTTTTGATCTGTGTGGATCTCATTAATTTCAGTATTGATGAAATCTTAATTGATAGGCAGGTTGATGTTGTTTTTGTTATTTCTATGACTCCAAATCCGGCCGGAGGTAAGTTTATCCGGAAGATGCAGGAACTGAGCGAGGGGTGCGGAGCGGTAGTATTTCTATGCAATAATCCTGGTTCAGCGAAGATTGGTGATGAGAATTTACGTGGACTTGCGCATTTTCCCTTGATAAAGAAACTGTTTAAGACACATGAGACAGCGCGGATCTATACGCTGGAAGAAATGCTGTACGGTCAAACACGAGCAGACCGTGGTGAATAAAAAGTGAACAATTAGTGAACGATCGCGATAACGGAACATATACTACAGTGGAGGTGAAAGCTTTGACTTTTTCTGAGTGGCAAAGGAATTATGAAGTTGACCCTGGTGCCGGCAAACTACTATTTTCGCTCACGAAAGAAGTAGTTTGCGCAAGCCGGAATTTGTTCAATAAAAAGCAATTGGTTGAAGCACTTGATGATATTGGCCTTCCGCTGGAGCAAAGTATTGAGGGACAGGAAATTGCTAATATTGCTATGTATTATGCAGGCATGTATGCATGGCTGTGTTATGCAATCGGCATTGCTAAGCCCTGCAATGAAGCTAAGCTGGAAGAATATTTACGGCAGTGGATGAACTGCTGTGACAGCCCGGAGGCACAGGAAGCCCTGTTTGGAATTATTCATATTCTTGCGCAATCTCTCCACAGTCCGTTTAATAAAGAACGGTCTAACTGGGATATCCGGCAGTATGCAGCCTGTGTCAGGACACCGGCTGGAGAATGGGCTAAAGACTATAATATTGGCATGGCACGGGGGCTGCTTGTACTTATTGAGGAGTTAATTGTGTTATGTCAGCTGGACTTAACGATTATGAATTTAACTGGTCTGGAGAAATCGGTATTAGCCTGTATCGCTGAGCAGCCGCGGATTACACCGACTGAAATACTTAAGAAGCTGGCAAAAGATAACAGGCAGCAAATGAGCAATATTCTTCGCAGTTTGAAAGCACGCCATCTAGTCGATTCCTATGAAGCAGGCCGGCATAATTGGTATAACTTAACCCCTGAAGGGTATCAGATTATCAGCTGCATTCATAAAGATGAGGAAACAGCAACGACTGAAGCTGCAATTTCAGATTTTGCATATGGTAAGATACACATTGCCCAAGATCATGAGGCTTTTGCGTTACCACTTAAGGCGTAACATAAGCTCCTGCCATGTAAAAAGGAATTGGCAGGAGTTTTATGTTATAATTTCAATGATAATATTTATTCTTTGATAAAATATATCGTTGACGAAAAATGGAAGTTACCCTATAATTTAACTATAAGTTGTTGCAAATTACTGACAATTACACACTATCATCCTTTTATTCATCTCCTAAAATGGTAAGGAGGGATGAAGAGCTGGTTGTAGAGTTAAAAAGGGGAGGTAAACCTTATGCGCTTGAAAGTGTTTATGAAAACCTTTGTCATATTGCTGCTAATGATGAGCATGATGGCGGCAGTGGTTAGTGCAGCTTCCGTAGAAGAGAAACGTCAGGCTATCCGCAACACGACAAATGAAACCTTGAATGAAATTTACAATGTCCAGCCTAAGGCAAGAGATGTTGTTGCCAATGCCGCAGGCTATGCTGCATTTTCTATTACTGATGTTAAGCTGGGCTTCTTAGGAGGCGGAGGTGGCAAAGGAATGGCGGTGAATAACAGCACCGGGCAGGAGAGCTTTATGAAAACCGGGGCTGTGCAAATTGGCTTAGGGCTGGGAGTAAAAAAATATAAAGTTCTTTTTGTTTTTAAGACAGAAAAGGCACTTGCTGATTTTGCCGATAGCGGCTGGGAATTGGGTGGACAGGCTACTATTGCTGCTACTGACAGTGTAAATGGTGATTCCCTGGAGGGAGCTGTCTCCGTAGGACCTGATACCTGGATGTATCAGTTGACAGATAAAGGCCTTGAAGCTAGTTTAACTGTCAGAGGGATCCATTATTTTAAGGACAAAGATTTAAATTAATTTGCAGGCCGTCGATAAAGCCCCATCTGCGTTGTACTGTCTTCGCTCGCTTCCTCGGAATTCCCCGCGCCCACAGCTCTTTGCTGCACAAAAGCAAACACTTGAGATGGAGATCGTGCATCTAGGACTTTCTCAACGGCCAGGGAACGGGTTTCTCAAAAAACTAAGTAATTTTAGGAGGAATGAATGATGGAAAAAAGACAGGTATACATAAAAAAACTGGAAGAAAAATTAATGGAATATGACGCTAAGCTGGCAGAACTTGAAAAAAAGGCTGCTGAAGTACAGGAAGAGATGAAAAATGAATATATTTCTCAAATAGATAATCTTGAGACTAAACGGGAAGAGTTTGCAGCGAAATATGAAAAACTGAAAGAGTCTGGTGAACAGGCTTGGGATGAGATCAAAACCGGAACAGAAAAAGCATGGGATGAGCTGGAAGAGGCGATTGAGAAGGCTGCAGCTCATTTCAAGTAACGGAGGTTCACTGATACCTCTAGCAGTTGTTAACTGCTTCGGGGTATCAAAAGGGGGAAGGCTACGATGCTTTGGTTTTTAATAATCGGTATTATTGCCGGTTGGCTAGCAGGTAATCTCACTAAAGGTGGGGGATTCGGTCTAATTGGCAATCTAGTGGTAGGCGTTATTGGCTCGTTTGTCGGCGGCTATGTATTTAGTTTCCTCGGACTTAGTGCCTATGGAACAATTGCTGAAATTATTATGGCTACCGTCGGGGCAGTTGTACTATTATCTGTTATACGACTTTTTAAGTAGCTGCTGCCTGATAGAAAGGTAAAAGAAAACTTCGCAGGTTTTTTATCTGCGAAGTTTTCTTTTATGTTTTTGTACTTTACTCGCAGTAAAGATAACAGCCGCTTATACTTTCAACTTTATGTTAATCAAGATTAATGCTAAAATAGCAATAAGAGGTGACTTATGAAAATTGCTATTTTAGTGAGAGAAGAAACGATGCAGCGCTGTACAGGCAAGGGTTGTCTGAACGCGTTTTTTCAGAGAAAGGATGCTTTTGCCGCATATGGTGATCATGCAGAGCTAGTTACGTTTTCACATGCCGGCGGTGATCTTGACCGTAAAATTGAGATGATGATTAAAAATGGCGTAGATGTGGTACATTTATCATCATGTATGCGAGGGAAAGCGGATAATTACGAAGAACTGGCAATGCGCCTTAGCGAGCATTTTGATGTTGTCGGCTATACGCATGGTGGTGAGGAAGGCAAGGAGCGAGCTACAATAATGAGGAAGAAGCTTGCTGCGAGTACAGACGCAAACTGAAGCATACGCAAGCAGGTTCGGCATAGGCTAATTGAAACCCCATTGCTTGCCTGATAGTAGTGTTTAAATGACTTTGCCTTGGTGCGCTGACTATGATAAGATTACTACTGTTGGCAACAACAATGCCTGAAATGATCGTATAAGTTCATATGTCCAACCTACATGATAAATTAGGGAATCTGATAGTATGTGGCTGTCGGGCCTTCTTTGAATGGATGACAAAAGCACACTTACGATACCCACCCTGCGAGATAGCAGGTTTGGACATATAAACGGACGACATTTTGGGTTTGATGAAGAGATAAGGGCTTACCGTTTATTTGGTAAGTCCTTTTAGTTTATCTTAACAAAGGATTTAGCAGATCCTTTAAGGAATACCCACAAAGATATGAGAAGGTAAGGAACGGTGAAAATGACCTCAGAATTAACATTGCGTAAAATAGCTAAGCTGCAAAAAGAGTATGTCAAACTTAGTGATAATAACCGGATACAGGAGCGAATTGCCTTTCAAAAGCTGCAGGAAATTCGTACGGAGCTAACCGAGATGCATGGAATTACTATTGTTTCCGCCCATGTTGAACGTTTCTTTCGGCTGGCTTTTCAGCAGCCTGGCAACCTTGCCTGTTCGATGGTGGGAGAAGTGTTGTCCGACTCGCTGAATATGGCAATACTGCAAGTGTACCATCCTCTGTATACGGCTGCTGTAGTAAAAAGAGTGCAAGAGCTTGTAGACGAGTATCTCATCAAACTGCTGGCACTGGAGGATGACGCACTAGTACTGGTGCTCAAAGACTGGCAGCCTGACAGTGTATTGAAGGCACATATTTTTGATTTAAAGGTTTTGCTTGCTGAATGGTTTGCCAGTGACAATGATTTGCTTGATGATTTTTAAAAGAAACCGATATTTCCCCAGGTGTTTTTCACTAGCAGGATTGCCACTAGCGAATTCGATTTATCCTTAGTTGCAAGATAGCCGTCTAATCTGACGAAACCATCCTCTATATCCTTAATGTAGTCATGATCAATATCTACTTGCAAAAGCGGTTTCATCTTTTCCCAGGCTTTTTTGGAATCGTCCAGATGGGTTTTCGCTTGCTGCCAGTCTTCGTTTCTGATATTAGTTTCTACTTGCATTAAATGGGAGGAAAACCCAGTACGGTTATCAAGCGGCTTGGTAAGCAGTGTGCATGAGCAGGCAAGCAGTGTCATGCTGATTAGCAGTACAAGCAGCAAACCTCGTTTCAATCTTTGGTGGGTATTGTATAGCATGGTTTATCTCCTTTTAGGTCAACGTATAAGTTTCCGGCAGTATCCAATTGGGCTAGAGATATATCCCGGATATCCTGAATGTTCCGTTTCCCAAGCTGGTGTGTCAGCCAGGCCTGGCTAATACTGAGCGAGCGCAGGGCATTGGGGAGTATAGCACCATCCATTACAAGGTTGACTGGCAATCCCTCGTATTGAACGGCAATGTTTAAGGATTCCGGTGTGAGGGGTTGATTCTGCGCATTTTTTTGTACGCTGATTTTTCCTCCCGCTTCGAATAAGGCATATTCAACATCAGTGATGTTGAATATGCCTTTTGTGCGCAGTTCGGACAAAAGCTGATCAATAGGAATGCGTATTTTTTTTAAATTATCTTCAAGGATCTTTCCATTGGCAATTACGAGGGTTGCATTGCCGTCTACGATTGTGCGGAAGCGCTTACTATGCATGCTGATAATAGCCAGTAAAATAGCCAGTAATGCCCAGGTTGCCAGTCCTGCCAGTGTTGACAGGAGGTTTTCATTTACTTGTACCGATAAGGTTGAGGCAATAGAGCCGATGGTAATACCGACAACATAATCAAAAAAAGTCAGCTGAGCAACTTGCTGCTTTCCCATGAGACGTACAAACAGCAACAGGGCAAAAAAAGAAATAACAGAACGAATAATGACCACCAGTGCAATTGACAAATCTACACCTCCTTTGAGGTAGGAATGATATGCGGTCTTCGCTCTTAGCTTTTGCATGGCGGTGGCAGATTATGCTAAACGCACATGTTTAAATCTTTGATGGGCACAATACTTGCAAATCATAAACTTACTTTGTGAGGTGTAAGCATGAATGGCGGCACCGTATGTACTTTTTTTTGAACAAGTCGATCGCTCAAGTCTGTCTCAGGTAGGCGGCAAGGGAGCCAATCTGGGCGAATTGATAAAGGCCGGGTTTCCTGTTCCTGGTGGGTTTTGCATTACTACTCATGCCTATAAGGATTTTCTAGCAACAAGCCAGGAAATGGAATCATTTTTTACGGAATTAAAAAGTACTGATCCCCAGGAGCTGACACAGCTAAGACAAGTGGGAGAGCGCATTCGTACACATTTACACCAGATGGACGTGCCTTTACCCATCAGGCAAGAAATCGTAGAGGCTTTGAATAAGCAGGGAAGTGAGAACGCGTATGCCGTCCGTTCAAGTGCAACTGCCGAAGATTTACCGAATGCTTCTTTTGCCGGACAGCAGGATACATATTTAAACATTAAAGGACAGGATGAGCTTTTAGTCCATGTGAAAAAATGCTGGGCATCATTATTCACTGACCGCGCCATTGCCTACAGGGCAAAAAACGGCTTCGACCATCACCAGGTGTATCTGTCGATTGTAGTTCAACAAATGATAAGTCCAGAAGTTTCCGGTATTTTGTTTACCGCAGACCCGATTAATGGAAACCGGATGGTTGTATCCATTGACGCTGGCTTTGGCCTGGGTGAGGCACTGGTTTCGGGAATGGTATCTGCCGATTTATATAAGGTGAAAAATAATCAGATCTTCGATAAGAAAATCTCACAAAAAAAACTAGCTATCTATTCTTTACCGGATGGTGGTACTGTTACCCGCGAACTGCCGTCAAGTGCGCAGGACCAGCAGGCCTTGACTGATGAACAGATTATTTCCCTTGCGTCATTAGGAAAAAAGATCGAAGCCCATTATCAGGTACCTCAGGATATCGAGTTTTGTGTATCCGGGGGAGAGTTTTTTATTGTCCAGAGTCGTCCGATTACTACGCTGTATCCGCTGCCTCAGCTATCATTCCATCCACTTAGAGTACTGCTGTCATTTGGACATGTTCAAATGATGCCTGATGCCATGATGCCGTTAGGCTTATCCGTACTCAGAACGATGTTTCCTGCTCAACTATTTGTAGAAGCAGGCAGCAGAATTTATATCGATATTACTGATTTTATGCTGTCCAAAATAGTGCGTACAGTTTTCCCAAAGCTGTTAACTGTTGCAGATGAAGCAATGAGCCGGGCACTAGCTGCGGTGGTTAGGCGTCCGGGATTTTTTAACGGTAATCAGAAGTCTGCAGTTACGGGGACAGCAGCAAAGACGGCAGCTTTTATTGTAAAAAAGGCGTGGCATCATTTGCGTACCGGAGATCCACGACTGGCCAAATCGGCAATTGAAAACTACATGGAGCAGACACTTGAACAGACGAGGCAAGCAATAAGCGGTGTACAGGGTGCGGAACGCTTACGGGTTGTTCAACAGCAATTGGACTGTGCGCTGAATAATATTCTTCACAACATCATTCCTTTTGTGGTGCCCGGCATTATTGCCGGTAAGGTGCTGGAGAAAGTGCTTATCCGTTGGCTGGGAGATGCACGGGAACTTGCCAGCCTCAATAAAGCCTTGCCGGGCAATGTTACTAGCGAAATGGGGCTGCAGCTTGGGGATTTAGCTGATACACTGAGGGATCTGCCGGAAGTACAGGAATATCTGCAAAGGGCTAAAGATCAGTCTTTCTATACTGGCTTTTCTCAAGTGCCGGGGGGAGAAGTATTTCGACAGGAGTTTGAGCGATTTATCGCTAAATACGGTATGCGCTGTCCCGGAGAAATTGATTTGACAAAGCCGCGCTGGCGCGAAAAGCCAACATTGCTCATAGCTGCTATATTCAGTCACATGCGAAGTGTAAAGAGCGGTGAGCACCGGCAGCGTTTTTCTGAAGGCCAGAAGGAAGCGGATGCAGCTGCTGTACGCATTCTGACAAAACTAAAATCCCATCCGGTAAGGTTGAAGCTGGCCAGCCGTCTGATTGCCGTATTCCGCTACATGGGCGGCCTCAGGGAGCATCATAAGTATTACATCATCATGGTATTGGATGAGTGTAAGGCGGCTATTATGGCTGAAGCAAAGTTGCTGGAGCAGGCAGGTAAACTGCCATCTGCAGAGGATGCTTATTTTCTGAGTCTTGAAGAGCTGATTAAGCTGGCTGAGAGTAAAAACAGCTTAGTTTCAGCCGAGGTTCTTAATCAGCGAAAGACGGAGTTTGAGAGGAACGGCAATTTAAAGCCGCCCCGTGTCATGACCAGTGAAGGAGAGATTATTATTGTTTCGCCTGCACGAGGCGATATTGCTGAAGGCACCTTGCTTGGCAGCCCAGTGTCAGCCGGCATTGCTGAAGGAATTGCGCGGGTCATTTTAAGACCGGAAAATGCATTGCTTAATGAAGGGGAAATTCTGGTCGCGCCGCAAACCGATCCCGGCTGGACTCCCCTGTTTCAATCGGCAGTCGCAATTGTTACGGAAGTTGGCGGTTTAATGACTCATGGTGCTGTTGTGGCCCGTGAGTATGGGATACCTGCTGTAGCAGGTGTCGATGAGGCAACTGTCCGCATACGTGATGGCAGCTTTATACGGGTAGATGGCGACCAGGGACTTGTAGAAATATTGAAGGAATAGGATCGATAGAACTAAGTAAGAGCCAGACAAAACTGTCTGGCTCTTACTTAGTTTTATCTGGTTATCAAATAAATTGAATGATTAAGACTTCTAAATAACTCTGAAATATTAGTGAAATTTAATAATTAAAAATTCAAAATTTAAAAGAGATATTAATATGCAAATTATACAATAGGTCTAAGGTCGTGAAAAAAATACAAATAAATACAAATTTAATCAAATTTGTATTAGAAAGGAGAGAAAATGTCGAAAAACGTTGTGAAATGCATTTCAATAATAAGCCTGTTAATGCTGCTGAATTTACTGGGAGCTTCTACTGGCCAGTGCTCAAGTTTTACAACGGATATCACGGAAGAGTCGTTGTGGATAAGCCTGGATGTATCTGAACAGCAAAGAAAACAAATTGATACAATTATTTCAGAATCCTACAGCCAGGTAAAAAAAATTCAAAAAAAGCAAGGAAGCAATGATATATACGATTTTAATAATCTTTTTATTCTTTTGCAGTATACAAGCAAAATGAATGACATGCGAAAAACTACCAGTGACCGTATTTTGCAAGTATTAGATACAAAACAGAAACCGAATTTTGAAAAGCAATTACAGGAAATACAAGATGCATCATACAAATCGACAGCAATGATGCTGTCGCTGGAGCTTACTGATGCGCAGAAAAAACTAGTCGTTATCTCATTATTAAAAACTCAGAAAAAAATCTGGGAAACAATTGCCAAGAAATCCAACTCATGGGAAGAAAAACGGAAAAAATTAAACAGAATTAATAAGCTCCAGATTATTAGTGCAAAGTTATCAAAGGAGCAGCGGACTAAAATGGCTCAGTGGAATATTATGTTTTCCTCTTCTGCTTATTAGACAAAAGTATGCATAAGAGCTTGCAGGTTGTAAGTGCAATCAAAGAAAGAGGTGTTTGGTGGTAATGCAAAGCTTTTTTTCAAAAGCAAAACGATTAAAAATACATAAGACTGCAGTCATTTCTTCCCGTTGCCAATTAGGGTCAAATATAGAAGTTGGACCTTATGCAGTCATTTCTGACAACACAATTATCGGCAGTAATACGGTTATTGGTGCTCATGCGGTTATTGGCCAATCGACAGCAATTGGCGAAAGCTGCCAGATCTATCCTTATGCTTCAGTCGGCTCAAATCCTCAAGATAAAAAGTATTGTGGTGAAGAAAGTTATGTAACGATTGGAGATCATACCCAGATCCGTGAATTTGTTACCATTAACAGAGCCACCGGTGAAGGAGAAGAAACTCGTATTGGCTCTGATTGTCTGCTTCTGGCTTACAGCCATGTAGCGCATAATTGTGTTGTTGGCAATGAGGTGGTTTTATCCAATGCCGTTATGCTTGCAGGACATGTCCAGGTGGAAGGCGGAGCCATAATTGGCGGTCTGACAGGGGTTCATCAATTTGTCAAAATTGGCCGGAAATCGATGATCGGCGGTGCCTCAAAAGTTGTCCAGGATGTACCTCCCTATATAACGGCAGCCGGAAATCCCGCATATGCTGCCGGGCTAAATCTTATCGGTATGCTTCGTGCCGGTATTGATGAAAATTCCCGGCAGACAATAAAAAAAGCCTATAAAATTTTATATTTATCGGGACTTGGCTTAGAACAGGCAGTGATTGTAATGCGGCAGCAATTACCTAAATGTGATGAGCTGGAACAGTTTATGAATTTTCTTAAACAGGCCGATCGGGGAATTTGCCGAGTAAAGGCAAAAGCAAAAAGGAGTTGTTAGTGAGCATGCAGTTTTTTCAAGAAATAGTAAGCCTATTACTTCTTATTGTTGCTGGTACTATGCCGGCCGGGGCTATGCAGGTTAATAATCTGGAAGAAGGAGAAAGTGCTGCCGGATTATCTTTTGGTGATAAAACTAAGAGTTACTACATTGAAAGTAAAATCGGGGAAGAGTTTACTGTAGGGTTTCAAGGGTCTGACTGGAAAAATGGCTACGGAGGCGGTAGAAATGATCTTGATATCGGAGTTGCGTATAGGTTCTGATACTTATTGACTCAGCGCGGCAGCAAAGGAGTTTCGCTGTTGCGTATCGTAATAGTTAAGATACGCAACAGCGCGCTGTAAGCGATATTGATGTCATAGGAGTATGCCGTATGCAACAACAAGTACACTTTCAACAGGGCAGCGAGAACCAAGTTGCTTTTGTGTTTTCATGTCCCGGCCGAGAAGAAGAAAAGGCGGGTTATCCTGCCGCAAAAATGACGGGAATTAATCTTGCTAAACTGTTTGTCGTATTGAATGAAATGAAAATGAAGGATTATCACTTTACCAGGGAAAGGGTTACAATCACCAATGCCTGGGCAAATGTGGAATATGACGCTAAGACATGCCGCTCTGAAGCAACAAATGAAGAGGTTCTGTCTCCTGATAATTTGAACAGGCTATTGGCGGAACTTGCAGCGGTGACCGAACTGATTGTATGCTGCGGCCAAAAAGCCCGTCTGGCAGTTCAGGCACTAGCTGCTGAAAATCGCTTGAAAGCCGGAACAAGAGTTGTTTATATTAATCATTTGGGAATGAAGAGTATTAATCAGATTACAAAGGATATTCACGGCGAGCCGATCGTTGCAGTTGCAAAACATCCCGACCGCTTCACCCTTAAGCCCAAGGAAATTGGCGGCGCGAATACGCACAAACGGCTGGAAGTAGTGGCGGCACAGATTAAAAAAAGCCTATTAGGCAATTAGTTAAGTAAAAGCACATTTTGTGAATGATAAACATATTATGTAATGAATAGGGAAGAAAGGAGGTTTTGAAGTAATGTCAGAGAGAGACTGTGGTTGTGAGAAAAAGCATTCTAAGTGGGACTATGAGGAAGATCATTCCTCATGGGATAACGAGAAAAAGCATTCTGAGTGTGAATGTGAGAAACATCATTCCGAATGGGAATGCGAGAAAAAACATTCCGATTGGGATTGTAAGGAAAAACATTCTCATAAGTGCCCGAAGTGCTGTCATGAGTTTCCTCATAAATGCCCTAAATGTCATCACAAATGTGAAGAAGACTGTCATGTATGTCCTCAATGCTGCTGGGAATTTGAACATGAATGCGAGTGTCCCGATTGCAGCTACCGGTTTAAATATTAGGTGAGTCTAAACAGCAAGAATAAGCAGTGACCAAAGAATGGAGAACCCATTTTTTGGTCATTTTGTTTTTTACAGCAGTTTTCCGGTACGTGATATAATGAAAAGATGGAATAGGGATGGGGATGAAAAATAGCGTGAGAGATTATCTAACTGTATTTTTGTGGAGCTGTGTTGGCGGCAGTTTCTTTTATCTGCTGCACATGCCCTTGCCATGGACATTGGGACCATTAGCCACTGTCGTAGTATTGCAGGCTGGATTAAAAAGGCGGGTACGGTGGCCCATTACTATTCGCAATACCGCTATGGTTGTCCTGGGCTATATTATGGGAAGCCCGTTTACGCCTGAGACTGGCTATCAAATATTGCATCAACTGCCGTTAATGCTATTTTTAACGCTTACCAGTGTGGGGCTTTGTTTGTCAGGCGGCTATGCTGTTTATCGCTTTACTGGTATCGGGCTGGGAACCAGTCTGTTAGGTAGCTTGCCAGGGGGATTATCGCAGATGGCAATGGTCTGTGAAAACATAGAGGGAACTGACCCGGCAGCAGTGACTTTGATGCAAACTCTTAGGGTGTTGGCTGTAGTTTTCATTGTTCCCTTTTTGGTACTCCATGGGCTTGCCGATCAAGTCGATCCGGTAAGCAAGACAATGACCCATTTCACTATAAATAATGTTCCTGTGCTTGCTTTATTTGCTGTCTGCCTGAGCGGAGCAGTTTATCTCGGCAAGCGTATAAAAATGAGCAATCCTTACTTGTTGGCTCCTGTGGTTGTCACAGCAGCATTGGTACTTAACGGTATTCACGCACCTGCTTTGCCGCCAGCAGTCATAGCTGTTGCCCAGATTTGTGTGGGAATCCGGATGGGGATGGCGATCAATGTGGAGAGTCTGGTTGAGCAAAAAAAGGCTTTCGTGGCAAGCTTCTTAAGTATCGTACTGGTAATTGGCGCAATATTGGGGATTGATTATCTTCTTGCAAAGTATAGTTCCATTGATTTTATAACGGCATTTATTAGCAGTGCTCCGGGTGGATTGACTGAAATGGGGCTGACAGCGATGATGGTGCATGCTGATTTATCTGCAGTTGTCGCATTTCAAATCTTTCGCCTTATGTTTGTATTAATGGTAGCTTTACCGCTCATTAAATGGTGGTTATGCCGGTCGACTGCCGGAAAAAGGTGCTGCATTGAGCTTACAAATTCCGGAGAGTAAATTGTTTGCTTGATAAATAAGGCAGTTTTTTACTATTGACCGTTCTAATTTTAGTATGCTACTATTTCGGTAGATAAGCTGTCAAAAACTGCATATTGGGATAGGTGCCCGCGAGGGCTTAAAAGGGAAGTCCGGTGTAATGCCGGCGCGGTCCCGCCACTGTAATGGGGAGCAAACCCGAGATATGCCACTGAGACGATAGTCTTGGGAAGGTTCGGAGGAGCGAGGAGCCAGAGCCAGGAGAACTGCCTGTCTAACAATCACCGTTTTACCCACGAGCGATGGGAAGGGGATTATTGGAGTATATCGTTTTTTAGCAGCCTTTTGTGTAATGCTGCTAATGGTACATATATATCTGATAAGAGTCTCTGTCGTGGAGGCTCTTTTTTATTTTGAACTTAGGAGGGAAAAAGCATGACTAATTTGACGTATAGTCCCCGGAGGCTTTTGCGGATGGTTCAAGTGTATAAAGAGACCCAGATTCTTTTCATGGCAATTAAAATGAATTTATTCTCGTATTTGACGGAATTTGCGTGTGTGGAAAAACTGGCTCAAGAATTGAGCCAGGACGCAGTCGAACTGGGAAAAAAATTAGAGTTTTTGCTTCTTGCCGGTTTATTGGAAAAAAGCGGGGAAGCTTATCGCAATACACCCGAGACGGAACAGTTTCTTAATCCGAACAGCACTACTTATATGGGGGCATATTTAAGCTGTTGGGAAAGAGGCGACCTGCCCCAGGAAAATAGTTGGCAATAAAACAAAATAACTTGGCACATATTTATCATGAGCAGTATAGGATTTTGATTAGGATTTAGGGAAAAGCAGTACTGTCAGGTAGTTCTGAATGTGTGACAAGGGGGAGTTAGTCATGGAAGGCTATGAAAAGATTTACAAACTGTATGACTTGATAGAAAACAAAACTGTTGCCAATTTACCAGGCCCATTTAAAGTTGGTGTTGATTTGGGGACTGCAGATATTGTTTTGGTTGTGACTGATCAAGAGGGGAATCCTGTTGCTGGCAGTATGCGGTGGGCCTCTGTTGTCAAGGATGGTCTTGTTGTTGATTTTCAGGGTGCCACAGCAATTGTTGAGGAGTTAAAGGCAGAAGTAGAAGAGCGTTTAGGGGTCAGCCTTGATAAAGGGGCTACTGCAATTCCACCGGGTACGGTAGGGCGTAACGCCTTGGCCTGCGGATATGTAATTGCAGGAGCCGGTTTAGAGCCAGTTTGCCAAATAGATGAGCCTGTTGCGGCAGCAAAAGCGCTTAATATTACCCATGGAATTGTCGTGGATATTGGCGGAGGAACGACTGGAATTGCAGTTTTGCGAAACGGCGAGTTAGTTTTTACTGCTGATGAGCCTACTGGCGGTACACACATATCGCTTGTATTGGCCGGTGCCTATAAAATTTCTTTTGAAGAGGCTGAAATACTAAAGCGGAATCCTGCCGAGCAACGTAAAATAGTTCCGGTTGTTTTACCGGTTATTGAGAAAATGGCGACAGTAGTAAAAGAGATGCTTGAGGGGCAGGATGAGTTTAATGACTATCCTGTTTATGTTGTCGGTGGTACCGCTTACTTGCAGGGGTTTGAAAATGAGTTTGGCAAAGCCTTTGGGCGAAAGGTACATGTACCACCTCATCCTCTATTAGTGACACCGCTGGGGATTGCAATGTTCGGTTGAAAGAGAGCCCTGCATATATATGCAGGGCTCTTTTGGCTTTAGAATTAACAGTAAAATGTAGACTCGGTTGATCTTTATGAATTTCACAAACAAAAGAGGTGATTGGAAAATTATGTCGAAAAACAAAAAACATTGACAAAAATGTGCTGATAGCAGGAGGTCAGAAATGGGAAGAACTGTTTTTGCAAAACTCGTGACACTAATTTTAGTACTTACACTGGCAGCCACGGGGATTACCGGATTTGTCATGCTTTCCGGGATGGAGACAAGCTTAAAGACAAGCAGTAACCGTGAATTGCAGAATCAAGCCAATCATTTTGCTGAGAATGTTGAAGCGATGCTGCAAGATAAAATTGCAATTGGGCAGACTATTGCAACCAATGCACAGGTAGTTGCAGGTGATACGGCCGGAATAAATGCACTTATCAATTCGATGGAAAAAAATAATTCAGCTTTTTATGAAGCAGTTAACATTTCAGATAAAGATGGACGGTTAACTCATTTTGCGCCTGAGTCTAATGCAGGAAAAATGATTGGGGTTTCAGTGGCGGAAAGACCACATTTCAAAAGTGTAAAAGAAACGGGAAAAACGTTTATCAGTGATGTAATGATTTCTAAGGATACAGGTAAACCAATCATTATTATTGCTGCGCCAATAAAGGATGGGGCCGGTAATTTTAAGGGGATTGCAACACAGGCCATCAAGCTTGATGCTCTGGAACAAATGCGCTCCCAGGTAAAAGTGGGTGAGACCGGATTTGCAAGTGTGGTCACAAATGCAGGCGGTAAGGCTATAACAATTGCTCATCAGGACAAGTCCTTTGTAACGGAGCAAAAGGACTTAAGCGAAGTCGCGATCATTAAGGCAACGATGGGCGGACAGAAGCAGCTGATGGCATTTACAAGTGCAGCTGGAGTGGAAATGATTGGAGCTACGGCAATTGTTCCCTCCAGTAACTGGATTGCCACCGTTATGGTACCAGAGACGGAAGTATATGCCGATGTGCACAGCAATCGTTTAAAAATGCTTGGAATTATGGCGGTAACAATCGTTATTGTCATTCTTCTTACTCGTTTCTTTGCCAATAAGATTGCTATTCGCCTGTCCCGGATGGTTCAGAGAGTGACACAGGTGGCTGAGGGAGATTTGCGGCCTGCTGAGATAACTGATCAGTCGGCGGATGAAATCGGTCAACTGGGGAAAGCAGTTCAAGATATGACAAGTAATCTGCGCGATGTAATGCGGCAGGTCAATCAGGCAGCTGAACAAGTAGCGGCGTCTTCGGAGCAATTAACCACAAGTGCCGAGCAGTCTGCTCAGGGAGCTACGCAGGTAGCTACCTCAATTTTTGAAGTGGCATCGGGTACCGAGAAACAAACTGAGGCGGTAGGCAAGACAACGGCTATTGTTAAACGAATTTCAAGTGAAATAGAGCATACGTCTGCTAATGTTGCAATTGTGGAGCAAACTTCCGGACAAGCTGCTGATGCTGCTAAAGAAGGCGGCAAGGCAATTGAGGCGGCAGTGAATCAGATGGCTAATATTGAAACTAAAGTAGTTCGCTCTGCGGGAGTTGTCAGCAAATTGGGTGAACGCTCCAAGGAGATTGGACAAATCGTTGATACAATATCCGGCATTGCCGGGCAGACGAATCTGCTTGCCCTCAATGCGGCCATTGAAGCGGCGCGGGCCGGTGAACAGGGGCGTGGCTTTGCAGTAGTAGCCGAAGAAGTTCGGAAGCTGGCTGAACAATCGCAGGAGGCAGCGAAACAAATTGCCCAATTGATCAGTGAGATTCAAACCGATACGGATAGTGCGGTTGTTGCTATGACTGAAGGAACCCATGAAGTCAAGGTTGGTGCCGAGGTAGTTAATACGGCCGGCCGGTCTTTTACCGAAATTATCTCGCTTGTTGATCGGGTGTCCGACCAGGTAAGCAGTATTACAACCGCTATTCGGGGGATCTCCGATAGTGGCACACAGATAATTAGTGCGATTGAAGATATTGATTTCATCAGCAAGGATACTGCCGGACAAACACAAACAGTTTCGGCAGTCACCCAGGAGCAGTCAGCGTCAATGGAAGAAATTGCAGCTTCTAGTGAAGCTCTGGCAACGCTGGCCCAGGATTTGCAAACGGTTGTGCTGCGCTTTAAAATTTAAATACTTCAGTATTGGCCTCAGCCTATATGGCTGAGGCTTTTTTGTTTAATAGGGAATCTGAAAAATAATACAAAATTACCCTGTTAAATGTTCAGTGGTTTGTAGCATTTCACAAAGGTTTGAAGAGTGCTTTGTTGAAAATTCAGACAATGAATATCTTTTTATTTATTTATACATCAGCTCCGGAGGTGATAGTCTAGGAACTCGGCTGCCGACAGTAAAATAAAATGAAAAGATGGTGAAAAAATGGCCAGAAGGATTATTGACGTAGATGAGCGTCCATCCCTAGTAGAAACAATTCCGCTGAGTCTGCAGCATCTGTTTGCCATGTTCGGTGCAACGGTTCTGGTTCCCATTTTATTTAAAGTAAATCCTGCTACAGTTTTGCTGTTTAACGGTATTGGAACCTTACTTTATATTTTCATTACAAAAGGCCGGATACCTGGATATCTTGGATCGAGCTTTGCATTTCTGTCTCCTGTATTTGTTGTATTGCCTCAATATGGATATGAAGCGGCACTTGGCGGTTTTATTGTAGTTGGCCTGATTTTCAGCTTAGTAGCCCTATCCATTGGCGCTGTTGGCATGAAGTGGATTGATGTGGTTTTTCCACCGGCAGCTATGGGGGCAATCGTTGCCGTTATTGGACTGGAGCTGGCGCCAGTGGCCGCCGATATGGCCGGACTTACCGCAAAAACACTTGATCCCCAAGTAATAACCGTCTCTTTATTTACGTTAGCGATTACAATTTTAGGCTCTGTTGTTTTTCGTGGTTTCTTAGCCATTATACCAATTTTGATCGGTGTTTTAGCGGGTTACATTTTGGCTTTATCGCTTGGACTTGTCGATATGAATGGGATAGCGAATGCTCCCTGGTTTGTTGTTCCTACTTTTTATACGCCTAAATTTCAGCTTAATGCGATTGCTATTATTATACCTGCCGCTCTGGTGGTTATTGCCGAGCATGTGGGGCATTTATTAGTTACGGGTAATATAGTCGGACGGGATCTGACAAAAGATCCTGGATTGCACCGCTCGCTGCTGGGCAATGGCCTATCCACTATGATATCCGGCTTCTTTGGTTCTACTCCAAATACGACTTATGGCGAAAATATTGGTGTCATGGCAATAACCAAGGTATATAGCGTTTATGTGATTGGCGGAGCTGCAGTGATTGCGATTGTACTTTCCTTTATCGGAAAACTGGCGGCTGCTATTCAAAGCATTCCTGTGCCGGTTATGGGCGGAATCTCAATGCTGCTGTTTGGTGTTATTGCAGCATCGGGTATTCGCATGCTGGTAGAGTCAAAGGTTGATTACAGTAAGGCTAAGAATTTGATTTTAACATCGACAGTATTGATTGTTGGCATCAGCGGTGCCCACATTACGATTGGCACTGTGGAAATGAAAGGGATGGCACTGGCAACTATCGTATCTATTCTGCTAAGTTTAGCTTTTAAACTGCTGGAAATGTTTTCGTTGATGAATGACAGTGCTGAAGAAGCGCCTAAACAGGATTGTACTCATTGAGAACAAAAGCCCGCTTTTTAGCGGGCTTTTGACAGGCCGTCGATAAAGCCTCATCTGCGTTGTACCCGTAAAGGGTAAGCCGAAGTACTAGGGTGCTAAAGCACCAAGAACTTCGCATTCAGGCCTGCGGGAGCTCGCTCGTCGTACCCGCGCTGTACTGTCTTCGCTCGCTTCCTCGGAATTCCCCGCGCCCACATCTCTTTGTTGCATAAAGCAGACATTTGAGATGGAGATCGTGCATCTAGGGCTTTCTCAACGGCCTGGGAACAAGGGTTCTCAACAACTGACAAAAGCCCATTGTTTAGCGGGCTTTTGAGCCATTAAAATCGTCAACATTAACCGACATAGGTTTAGCAAATGCCTATGCTATAATCAGAATAGACAGCTAATCTTAGTGATTGGTGGTGGACGATATTGATTCATTGTGCAGGTATTAGTTTGAGGGAAATGCTGGCATTACCAGGGTTAAAACAGGTTCGGCTGATTGCCGGAGCCGGTGGTCTCGATAAGGTAGTCACTTCCGTTAATGTGATGGAAGTGCCGGACATTATGGACTGGACCCGGGCCGGAGAATTATTGCTGACTACCGTTTACTCCATACGTCATGACACAAATGCACAGTCACGCCTGATTCCGGAACTGGCAGAGCGCAATTTAGCCGGACTGGCTATTAAACCGGGGCGGTATATTGAAAGAACGCCGGATATTATGATTGAACAGGCTAATGCTCATAACTTTCCCTTGCTGGAAATTCCCTATGATGTTTCTTTCCCGGACATTATTAATCCTGTTCTCAGCGAAATTAGCAATCAGCAGCTCGCAGTGATTCAGCGTGCCGATGAAGTGCATCTGCATTTAAACCGGGTTGTGCTTGAAGGCGGAGATTTGCGGGACATTGCTAATGTGCTTGTTGCTGCGCTAAACAATAACTTAGCCGTTATCCAAACGATATCTAACGATATCATCGTTGCATCTGACGAATATGACTGTGACCACCGGGATATCAAAAAATTAATAGAGCTGAACAGTCGGTATGGAACGGGCACTGGAAGAGGCAAGGTGGTGCTTGATGGGTTAGAAACAGGGTATTTCCGGCTGGCAATTTGTGTAGGGAAAAAATGGTATGGTACAATAACCGTTCTGGAAACGAAAGCACTTGTATCACGTTCTGATGAAGGGACAATTGAACGGACAGCTGCTGTGGCAGCTTTGGTACTTGTTAATCAGCTGGCAGTAGCATCAGTTGAACGGCGCTACTACAATGAATTCTTAAATGAACTGCTCATAGCCGAGAATAATGAGGAAAAGAATCTAAAAGGCCGGGCCAGGGGTTGGGGAATTGACTTGCAGAATCCTCACGTTGTTGCTGCTATCTGTTTTTATCACCAGAGTGATGAACTTGTGGAAGAATATCAGCTTATGGCTCAACGGATCATTCAGGGCTTACGGGAGAATTTTTCTGATATTGCTGTTGGTTATAAGCTGGACTGTATTATTATGTTTATACCGCTGCCACAAAATTGGACAGGGAAAGACTGCAATAAAGTGCGCGAAAAAATTAAGGCTATTTATGAGCGATTTGTCAGCCGCTTCGGCCGGGTAGCCGGTAAGGACTGCGGCTATATTGGTGTTGGACGGCCGGGAAGCGGGCTGGCAGGCATCCAGAGCAGCTACCGGGAGGCATTGCAGGCTTGCCAGACAGGAAGGAAAATTTGGCCGAAGGAACCTGTTTGCTATTACGCTGATTTAGGAGTCTGGCGCCTCTTAGGCAATATTCAAGATAAGCAGGAAATTCATCTTTTTATTGAAGAAACCTTGGGCAAGCTGCTGCTTTATGACCAGGAAAAGGGAGCAGAACTTGTCAAAACACTGGAAGTTTACTTTGAATGCAACGGCAAGTTGAAAAAGGTCACTGAGAAAATGTATGTACATTATAATACAATTTTATATCGCCTTGATCGTATTCAGCAGATTACCGGATGCAGTTTGGAAGATGCCACAGCTTGTCTTAATTTACAGATGGCAATTAAACTGCTTCAAATGGCAAAGAAATAAGTAAGGGTACTTTGTGATTTTTTACAAAAAAATGAATAAAACGAGCTGACAGCTTAGATAGTATTGCTATGGAAAAAATATTCCGAATTGTGATACTATTCAAGTGTAGGGGGTGATGTGCTTCGCAGTTACAAGCTCTCACAGGTGATAGCTCTTTTGTAAAAAAAATAAAAGACCGGGATTATTCAGGATGTGTCCACAGCATTTTTCACCGGACGGTAAATATTTGTGCTGCTGACGGACGGTTGTATAGTGTTCAGACGGCACAATACGACAATGCACCGCAGAGTATACGCGTGGCGGCCGATCTGCCTTTTTCCCAGATGGAAATCCATGATAGAGACAGTGTATGGGTAACCGGTGGAGCGTTACATATTGGTCAAATTGCAATTGACTTATCTTTTATTGTGCCGTGGCAGCCGGTATTGCCGGATTTCCCCAGCGGGGCTGTCCTGCAAAGGCTGGAACAAAATATACACCTTGTCAGACAAACCATCGGGCGCTTTGGGAAAAGCGGTGGATTGCGGGAGCTATGGTTTGATCCACAGCCTGGAGGTAAGCAGGGCATTTATGCAGCTCCTCTCAAGGAACGGGCAACCCTTATGCTAACAGCTTTGCGTGCGCAGGACATAGCGGGAGCCTATCAGGCGGGTTGTACCCTTATTGGGCTGGGCGGCGGACTTACTCCATCGGGTGATGATTTTTGTGCGGCGCTGCTGACCGTATTTAATATGCCTGGCAGCCCTTTTGGTACTGAATACCGCCAATTGGGAGAGCAGCTGGCGTCTGCCGCTCAAAGGCAGACTGCGTATATCAGCCAGGAAATGCTTAGGCTGGCAGCCAGTGGTCTGGTCCGGGAAAATGTAGGTGCCTTTCTTAAAGAAATTGCTGGTTGTTCACCGGATTCTCTGGAAGAGTCCGCTTTCAAGGTAATGCAGGCAGGCTGCTTATCCGGCACTGACTGGGCGGTTGGCTTGGCTGCCGGTTTGGAGGTCGGGAGGGAGTTAGCTACAATAGGCAAGTGAAGGGGGAAACGCCGTGGATGTAAAAATACTAATCAAAAAAGATACTTATCACGATTCAGTGGCGTTAATGTCGCTGTCAGGCAAGCTGACTGCATTGGATGGTGTAGTAGATGCCGTAGTGTCAATGGCTACTGATATGAATAAAGAATTGCTCCAGCGCATCGGACTCTATACGGATCAAGTGAGCGTGGCCGGCGTTAACGACTTGCTGATTGCAGTTAGGGCACAGGATGAAGCGGGCTGCGCAGAGGCTGTTCAATTTGCAGAAGAAGCGCTGTCTAAAAAGCAGGGAGCAAGAAAGAATGCGGCAGAGGTGCAGCCATCATCGGTGGAATCAGCAGTAAAAATTTTGCCTCAGGCTAATCTGGCCATTATTTCTGTTCCCGGGCAGTATGCAGTCAGGGAAGCGATGCAGGCGTTAAAAAACGGCCTTCATGTAATGATGTTTAGCGATAATGTAAGTGTTGAAGATGAAATTTCCTTAAAACAATATGCTCATCAAAGACAACTGCTGATGATGGGACCCGATTGCGGTACTGCCATCCTAAACTCGGTTGGACTTTGCTTTGCCAATGTTGTTCGTCAAGGCGATATCGGGATTGTTGGAGCCTCAGGCACGGGTACGCAGGAAGTTACCGTGCTGATTGACCGGTTTGGCGGAGGCGTTTCTCAAGTCATTGGAACGGGTGGCCGGGATTTAAGCGAAGCAGTGGGCGGCATTACTATGCTGGATGGAATAGCGGCACTAGAGCGTCATGAGGGGACAAAGGTAATTGTTTTAATTTCTAAACCACCGGCTGAAGCTGTAGCTGCTGTGATTCTTGAACGAGTAAAAGAGCTGACTAAGCCGGTGGTTATTTGTTTTGTCGGCGGTGATGCGGCGCAAGTGGAACAGGCAGGAGCCTTTTTCGGACCTACGCTTGAGGAAACGGCCCGGATTGCGGTCGCTCTGAGCAAAGGCGAAGAAGTATCACCTAGCTGCAATGATGAAAGACTGGCGGAATTGGCAGCGAGTAAAGCGGGTAAGATGGCGCAATCGCAGTGCTTCGTGCGCGGCTTGTTCTGCGGTGGTACCCTTTGTGATGAGGCCATGCATATTGTTAAGGCATATGGGCTGAAGACCTGCTCCAATGTTGCCAAGACGCATGAGGATAGGCTGCAAGACCCCCATCACAGTCAGGAAAATACCTTTATTGATTTAGGTGATGATATTTTTACTGCCGGAAAACCACATCCCATGATTGAGCCTTCCCTGAGGCTGACGAGATTGTTAAAAGAGGCTCAGGACCCTCAGACCGCCGTTATTGTGCTGGATTTTGTACTGGGATACGGCTCTCATATTGATCCCGTAGGAGTGACCCTGCCGGCAATACTGGAGGCAAAGCGCACGGCTCAGCTTGATGGACGCCATTTAGAGATCATTGGTTATGTATGTGGAACTGAGCAGGATGTGCAAGGCCGCGTCAAACAAGAGCAAAAGCTGGCTGCTGCGGGAGTCACGCTGGCGCCAAGCAATGCCCAGGCAGCCCGTTTGGCAGGAATGATTGCTAGGCAGCGGGAGGATAAAAAATGAGCTCAATAGATGCGTTATTCAGCGATAAGCTTGCTATTATCAATATCGGTGCCGAAACCTTTAAGGCTGAGCTTGAGGCTCAGGGAGCAGCTGTCCTGCAGCTGGATTGGAAACCGCCTGCCGGTGGTAACCGGGAACTGATTGCAGCATTGGATAAATTAACAAATAACGAACAAATTGAAGAGGCAAATGCCAGTGCTCTTGCCATTATTATCAATTCCCGGCCTGTATTAGTAGACATTGATACGGCTATTAACGTGATTCCCGGCATGACTAAAAACACTATTTTGCATGCCGGCCCGCCGGTTAAATGGGAAAATATGGCCGGGCCCATGAAAGGAGCCGTTATTGGAGCGCTTCTCTATGAAGGGATGGCGCCAACGGAAGCAGCAGCAGCTCTTTTAGCTGCCTCGGGGCAGATTAGCTTTGCTCCCTGCCATGAGCATAATGCCGTGGGACCAATGGCCGGTATCATTTCAGCATCAATGCCTGTGCAAATAATTGAAAATAAAACCTATGGAAATTTTGCTTACTGCACGTTAAATGAAGGACTTGGCAAGGTATTGCGCTATGGAGCGTACGGTACAGAAGTGATTGAAAGGCTGAAGTGGATTGAGCAGGAGCTCGGTCCGGTACTGAAGACCGCTGTTAACCTGTCAGGCGGAATCGATATTCGCAGCCTGATTGCACAGGCTATTCATATGGGGGATGAATGTCATAACCGCAATAAGGCGGGTACCAGTATGTTCATCCGGGCGATTGCGCCTTATCTGCTGCGCACAGGGGCCGAACCGGAGGCGATTATACGGGTCATTGAATTTATCAACTCTAATGATCATTTTTTCCTGAATCTATCTATGCCAGCCTGTAAAGCAGCCTTAGATGCTGCCCACGGCATTGAAAATAGTACGGTGGTTACAACCATGTGCCGCAATGGGGTGGAGTTTGGCATCCGGGTAAGCGGCTGTCCCGGCAATACCTGGTTTACCGGACCGGCGCAGATGATTCAAGGCTTGCTATTTCCCGGCTTTACCAGTGAAGATGCCAATCCGGATATCGGCGACAGTGCAATTACCGAAACCTGCGGCATTGGCGGCTTTGCAATGGGAGGCGCTCCGGCTATTGTACAGTTTGTTGGTGGTACTGTTGAAGATGCATTAGGGTATTCGCAGAAAATGTATGAAATTACGTTAGAGGAAAATCAAAATTATTCTATTCCTAACTTAAATTTTCGCGGTACGGCAACGGGAATTGATGTACGTAAAGTGATTGCCAGCGGCATACTGCCGGTTATCAATACAGGTATGGCTCACAAAGAAGCAGGTGTTGGCCAGGTAGGTGCAGGAGTGGTTAGACCACCTGCCGAGTGCTTTGAAAAGGCAATCGTGGCTTTGGCAGCACGAATTGAATAGTTAAAACAAAGAAGGGGAGATGTTACTATGGTAAAGAATTGGGATAAAGTTAAAATGTATGATCTCACTCAAAAACTCAGTCATCTTACTCCACCCTGGCCGACTTATGAACCGCTGCAAATTAAGTTTTTTAAGCGTCTTAGCTCTAACGGTGCTAATGGTCAGGTAATTACAACTTCAAACCACGTAGGGACGCATCTTGATGGCTCATTGCACTTTTGTACTCATGGCCGCGACATTGCCAGTATCCCGCTGAAGGATCTTATAGGCCCTGGAGTGGTAGTAGATCTGAGCGATATGACGGAAGATTATGGAATCTATACATCAAAAGATATTACTGACCGGGTGGAAGTCCGCAAAGGGGATATCCTGATTATTCATACAGGTTATGCCAGATATGGTTGGGATCAGCCGGAAGGCGATGAAGTTCGCTATATGGTCAAACATCCTGGACCTACCCGTGAGTTTGCAAAATGGTGCCATGAAATGGAACTAAAATGGATTGGTGTTGATTGCGGTTCTGCTGATCATCCGATGAATACTAAAATTCGCGACTGGTGCCCCAAGCAGGCTGCAGAATGTGAAGCGTATTTCCAGCAGAAATACGGGAAAAGCATCTCCGATATTTTTCCTGATGACCACTATCAATTGATGCATATTGATCTATTCCCTCATGATATTATACACGCTGAGAATGTAGGCGGTGAAATTACCAAAGTACTCAACAAACGGTTAATTGTAGGCTGTTATCCGTGGCGTTTTGAAGGCGGTGAATCTTCTATCTGCCGTATTGTTGCTTACGACGAAGAATAAGAGCAAAAAAGGCTGTATGAACACTGTTAAAAACGCTTAAAATCGTAGGTTTTAAGCGTTTTTGCTGTATTCTTACAGAGAAAAAGAGCCTTTGGTACTATTCACAATAAAGCGGATTAAACGAAGAAAAGATTTGTAGAAATACTACAATTGATTATCTAACAATATTATTGCTAATATTCTGACAACAATATACCATTTAAATTAGGATATTGATTGATGAATATCGGAATTCGGCAGATTGTTTTGATTGCAACACCATAAGGAGGTATGAAGCGTGTTAAGCAGGTTTGATTACATTAGGCCACAGGTTCTTGAAGATGCGCTGGCTTTTCTGGGGGAAAACACCGGTACTAAAATTCTTGCCGGCGGCACTGATTTAATGGTAATGTTGCGCCGAAATGCTGAAATGCCTGAACATATTCTGGATATTAAATCCATACCGGAGACTAAGCAGTTAGAGTATAAGCCAGGAAGCGGCCTTTTTATCGGAGCCTCTATTACTGTTAACCAGGTAGCTGAAGCAGAGGCTATTCAAAAAAGATATGCTGCTTTAGTCCAGGGGGCAAATTCATTAGCATCGTATCAACTGCGAAACCGTGCTACTCTGGTAGGAAACATCTGCAATGCTTCACCTGGTGCTGATTTGGCTGCTCCGCTTTTGGTATACGAAGCCACCGTTCATATTGCCGGCAGCCGGGGAACTCGTCAAGTGGCCATTGACCAATTCTTTACGGGAGTTAAAAAGACAGTACTTCAACCGGATGAAATGGTATTGGGTATTTCCTTGCCTGATGTTGGACCCGGTGATGACAGTATCTTTTTAAAGCAAGCCCGCATAAAGGGGCATGATTTGGGCATTGTCGGGGTGGCGGCACGACGGACTGCGGCTAACACGTATCTTGTTGCTATGTCGGCAGTGGCTCCAACGCCCATCCGGCTTACAAAACTGGAAGAAATGCTGAACTCTCAGGGCGTAACTGCAGAGCTTGCCGTCCTGGCAGGAGAAAAGGCGCGAAGCTTAATTAAGCCTATTTCCGATGTTCGGTCTTCAGCCGAATATCGCCTGCATATTTCCGGGATATTGGTCAAACGGGCGTTGATGCAGCTGCTTGTCATAGGAGGTAAGTAAAATGTGTGAAATACATAGTGCGAAAGACAAGTGTTTTGCTTATGCTGATTCAGGCTTGCCCCGGGTTTGCCTTGCTTGCGTGGTTAATGACGAGCCGGTAACGGCAATGATAGATCCGACGATGACTTTGCTTGCCTTTCTACGGAAGGAGCTGAGCTTGTTTGGTACGAAAGAAGGCTGCGGAGAAGGAGAATGCGGTGCCTGTACCATTATAATGAATGGTGACACAGTTAACTCCTGTATCATACTGGCGCTGGAAGCACAGGGGGCGGCTATCACTACGGTAGAGGGCTTAAGCACCGGCGGGAAGCTTTCCATTTTGCAGCAGGAATTTATTCACCATGATGCCTTGCAGTGTGGTTTTTGTACGCCTGGCATGTTAATGTCCGCAAGGGCATTACTCAACCGGAATCCTCAACCCAGTGAAGAAGAAATAAAAGAAGCCATTGCCGGTAATTTCTGCCGTTGCACAGGCTATACGCCGATTATCGCTGCTATCGCATCGGCAGCAAAGCTGGAGAAGGAGGAACGCGGCCATGAGTAACAATCAATACCGCCATGTCAGCAAATCCAGCTTGCGCATTGAAGCTCATGAAAAAGTAAGCGGGCGGGCTACTTATACCTTTGATATGGAAATGCCTGGTATGTTATATGCAAAATGTCTGCATTCACCCCATGCCCATGCCGAAATCATTTCGATTGATACAAGTGCTGCTAAGTCTTTACCAGGTGTTAAGGCTGTGCTCACAGGTGAAGATATTCCTTATTTAGTTGGTTTGTATATGGTAGACAAACGGGTGCTGGCCCGTGGTAAAGTGCGATATCAGGGTGAGGCGATTGCAGCAGTTGCAGCGGTCGACGAAGCAACTGCAGAAAGGGCGCTCACTCTCATCAAGGTGGAATATAAGCCGTTGCCGATGGTCAGTACTTTTGACGAAGCATTAAGCGGCAGTATCCTGGTACATGAAGATATTAATGAGCTGGAATATATACAAGGCGTATTTTTTCCGCAGCCTGACTCGAACATTGCCAGCTGGAACAAAACAAGCAAAGGCGATGTAAGTAAAGGCTTTGCCGAAGCAGACCTCATTGTAGAGAATGAACTGACTTTACCGGCAGTAGCACATGTTCCGTTGGAAACGCATGTAGCTATTGCTCAGGCTGATCCCTGTTCCAATCAGGTGAAGATATGGGCGGCCACTCAATCGCCATTCGGGGTACGCAAGCTATTGGCAAAAGCGCTGGGCATATCCACTGGCGACATTCAGGTAATTGCACCTTATGTAGGCGGAGGGTTTGGCGGAAAAGCCGGTATACATCTTGAACCGCTTGCCGCAGTTCTTTCCCGGGTCTGCAAGGGACGGCCGGTTAAGATTACCGCCTCCCGTGAAGAAGAGTTCAACCAACTGCCATGTCGTGCCGGCATGCGGGGGCGGGTCAAGACCGGAGTTAAAAAGGATGGAAAGATCACGGCTGCTGAAATCTACTATGACTGGGATAGCGGAGCGTATGCGGATTACGGCGTAAATGTTGGCAAGGCAGCCACTTATTCCGGAGCCGGTCCTTATGAAGTTCCCAATCTTGAGCTTCATTCCCGTACGTTATATACCAATAAGGTATTCAGTACTGCGTACCGTGGCTTTGGACACCTGGAGACACATTGGATTATTGAACGCCAGATGGATATGGTAGCAGAAAAGCTGGGTATGGATCCTTATGATTTCAGGATGAAAAATATCTTACGCGATGGGTCCATTACAATCAGCGGCGAGCGCATTCATGAAAACTCCGGACGGCCTGATCAGTGTCTGGAGGCAGTTTCCAGAGAGATTGGCTGGACCGGGGGCCAGTCTGCTGAAGCACGGCAGGCCGCGCTTCAAACAGGAAAGGTACGCGGCAAAGGCCTGGCCTGCCTGCAAAAGGCACCGGCTATGCCTCCCCACACTTCAACTACGGCGATTATGCAAATGGATGATGACGGTATTGTCCGGCTGATGATCGGGGTAGTGGACATGGGGCAGGGAGCGAATACCATTATGGCGCAAATTGCAGCCGAAGTGCTGGATATGCCGATTGAAAAGGTTAAAGTGGTATGGGAAACAGACACAGACCGCCATCCTTACGATTGGTCCACAGTTGCTTCAAAATATACGTTTATGGGCGGTAATGCTGTAAAGCGCTGCGCCCAAAATATGATCGTACAGATGAAGGAAACTGCTGCCCAGGTATTGCGGTGTGCCATAGAGGATCTCGTTCATGGCAATGAATATATTTACCACGCTCAGCATACGCATCGACGCATTTCCTATAAATCGCTGGCCTTGGGCTATGCTTATGAAAATGGGAATGGTATCGGCGGTCCTCTAGTTGCCCGCGGTACGTATATGGCAGATGGGTTAACATTTCTTGATCCGGTAACAGGCCAAGGGCTTCCTGCACTAGACTGGACTTTTGGCGCTCACGGCGTAGAGATTGAAGTTGATGTGGAGACAGGTGACATTACCGTACTTAAAATAGCCTCCGCTTTTGATGTTGGTCAAGTCATTAACAAACAGTTAATTGAAGGGCAAATCATGGGCGGTGTCTTACAAGGCATTGGATCAGCCTTGGTAGAAGGTTATAAGTTTGGTGCTGACGGACGGCTGTTAAATCCCTCCTTTACAGATAACAAGATTCCTACGGCTAAAGATATTCCGGTCAAGCTGGTACCGATTCTTATTGAAAACCCTCAATTGGATGGACCCTTTGGAGCTAGAGGTGTTGGCGAGCATCCGATGATTTCCGTTCCCTCGGCCATTGGCAATGCTCTTTATGATGCGCTGGGGATTCAATTTTTTGACTTGCCGCTGTCACCGGAAAAGGTTGCACTGGCGATCGTGCAGGCTGCAGCAAAATAACACAGCTTAAACCCTTATCAATCATAAAGAGTAGCGCAGTCAAGCTTGATTGACTACGCTACTCTTTACTTTGTATTGTTCCGGATGGACAGATAACAATAGTTAATGTTAACAAAGCAGGAATTTGTTAACCAGTGTCGAAAAATACGAAAAAATGGGCAATCATATGTAATGCGAGCCTCTGATTGAGGGTAGTGATGGTGATTGCATGAGAGGGATCGCAGATAATGGTGCAGAATAGAAAGGCTGATTACGAGAGCCAGCCGAAAGCGACGAATGTTGTTGAGCTGCAGGTCAAATATTTAGCCCCCGGAATGCAAATTGCCAGGGATATTTTTTCGTCTGACGGTAAAATTCTTGTTAGCCAAGGAAAAGAAGTCAGCCAGCATTCTATTAAAAAACTTCAGGACTGGCAGATTGAAACCGTTTTAATTGTGCAGGAAAAGGCGGCTAATCCTCTGATCAGGTCAGAAGTGCAGCAATTTATCAATACGTATAATCAGTCCATTGATGTCATATCAAAAGCTTTTGAAAAAACACGGGAAACACAAGAGATACCCTTGGAGGTATTTGCAGCAGCCAATAAGGAGATTCAGGAAAATATTCCGGCTAGTGGTAATATTATTGATCAATTGTATAACCTGCCGCCTTGTGATGATTATACGTTCCGTCACAGCGTAAACGTTAGTGTGATCACTGCTTTAATTGCCGGATGGCTCGGCTATCCTCCTGATATTGTCAACCAGATGTCTTTGACGGGCTTACTCCACGACATAGGCAAGTCGCAATTGCCGCAGCATATTTTAAATCAACCTAACCTTTTGTCAAACAGCGATTATGAACTTTATAAAAGACACACTCATTATGGTGCGGAATTGCTCCAAAAGAACTTGGATATACCTCAGACCGTTAAACATGGCATAACAGCTCACCACGAGCGAGAGGACGGGAGCGGTTATCCCTATGCATTGTTAGGTGACAAAATTCATCCTTATGCAAAAATTGTCGCCATTGCCGATTTGTATGATGAAGGGATGACAATCAGCCGCGAGGAAGGTATGCTCTTGAGTCCGTATGCTGCGTTGGAACGGTTAAAAGATAATATCTATAAAATTGAAGCCAAAGCAGCTATTACCTTTATAAACCGGATGACTAATTTTCTATCCGGTAATGTAGTTGCTCTTACCGATGGGCGAATTGGCCGGGTAGTTTTTATTAATAAAGATACACCGTCCCGTTCTATTATCTTGATTAATGACGGGCAAATAGTTGACCTAACCGAAACCCGAGGAGTTCACATTTTTCATTTGGTATAATATGGAAGTAAAAACAAACCCCCGAAGCTTTTTGCTTCGGGGGTTACTAGTTGTTACGGAAAGAACATATCTAATACGAACTTGGCTCCTGCGAATAGTGCCCCAGCCCAAAGCGCCTTTTGCAGTCGCTGCTCCTTGGTTAAGCCTTTTCGCAGACGGGGTAAAATAAGATACAAAAATGCGCCAAACAAGAGAAAAATAATTACATAGTTACCGATAAATTTCAATATAGCTCCTCCAGATTTTCTTCTGTCAGTACTTTAATGCCTTGTTCTTTAAGTAGTTGGGTAAATATACCGTCACCGGCAATGAGTGTTCCAGAAAATGTACCATCATAAATGCTGCCACAGCCACAAGAAGGAGATTTAGACTTGACGATTGCTTTTTGACACCCGATTGCTGAGGCAATAGCACAGGCTGCGTTGGCGCCTCGCAGAAACTGTTCCGTAACGTCTTCCCCGGTATTGAATACAATCTGCCCATGACGAATTTCTGCCGGAGGACGGGGAATGGAGAAGCCTCCCAGTATTTCGGGACATACTGGCAAGGCAAGGCCCCTTTTGACCATATTCAGTATTGCCGGAATAGGGAAGGGGCTGCCGTTATAACGGCATTCAACACCTGCCAGGCAAGCACTTACAATCAGCATCACTAATTCTCCTAAAGTGGGAGTTATCTATCCCATATTCCTTTATCGCCTACTTGCGCTTCAGCTTGATAGCGCTGCAGGAAAGTTGCATATTTTACGTTTACAGACTCAATCTTTAGGCGACCATAACCATCAAGCACTAAGCGGGCATTGAAAAGTTTGTCACGCAGATCGTCATCGCTGTCGGAGGTGGGCTGGCTAAGCCAAACATAGGCTAATAGACAATTTTCTTTATCCCGTTGCTGTTTATCAAACTGCAAATAGATGGTGCGCCCTTCCAATTGTTCGCGAAGGAATTTTTCTGCTTTTAGGCCGTTTGCTTTACTATGTTTGTTTGGATCCAATTTAGAAGGAAGATCGACTGCGATCATCCTTACATTTTCGGCACTGTCATTTACATAGACCTGAAGGGTACTGCTGTCAGTTACCCGAACGACATAAGCGGAAGTCGTTAAGGGTGAAGCCGAGACAAGTGGGAACACTCCAAGCAGCAGGAACAGGGAGAGAATGGCAATTACCGAACTTCGAAATAGTGGATTCATCTAATTCCTCCTTTAGGTGAAATTTGGTCGATGTTTGCCCATTGGCAATTGAAGCCAATTAGCACGTTACCTTTATTTTGCATCAAAATACACAAAATGTCCAAAAAATATTATTAGACAAGTGAAAAAGGTGGTGTAAAAAAATAAAAGGCTTCTGCAGAGAACTCTGCAGAAACCTTTGTGGTCAGTCAATTTTAGCAGCATTTTCAATAACGAAAACATCTAATATTTCCATAAGATCTCTGGGGAAGGTGAGATGATGACGCTCGCCTACGGAATTTAAGGCAACAGTCAATGAAGCCCGGAATTTAGGCGTAAGGATAATCGGATCGTTAGAAACAATAGCACTAAGATTAGTATATAAAAACACTTCCAATTGATCACGGATATCAGGACGTATGCCTAGTGGTTCCCGATGCAGCTTGTTCATATAGGCACCCCTAATGACTTAGTTTATCCAGTATATGCTGCCGGCCAAGTGGTGTTACCCTGTTAACAATTGTAGTTTCAATGCATCTTGCTTGACCTGAATATGCATTAGCTTATTGGATAACTCTCCTGCTTTTCCAGATATATCGTTTGAGCAGGGTAGGCAAATCTAATATTTCGTTCCTCTAAAGCTTCCTTCAGTTTTAAATTGATTTCCTGTTGAATGTTCATGTACAACGTATAATCATTGCCCAGGACATAATAAACAACATCAAAATTGAGGAACGATTCACCTAATGCGCTGAAATGAGCTCTGTCAAATCTGGTATCAGCAATGCCTTCGATAATTTGCTTGACAATTACCGGTATTTCCCGCAGCTGCTGACTTGTAGTCTCATAATGAATGCGAAATTTGAATACAATCCGGCGGGTTTCCATGCGTTTTAGATTTTGAATACGGGAGTTTGTAAGGTCTGAGTTGGAGAATATCAGCTGTTCACCACTCAGGCTGCGGATACGTGTTGTTTTAATGCCGATGTGCTCAATTGTACCCATATGTCCGTCAATGGTAATAAAGTCACCTATTTCAAAGGGACGGTCAAAAACGATACCAACATAACTGAACAAATCTCGCAGCATGGCCTGGGCAGCAAGTGCAACTGCTATGCCGCCTATGCCTAAGCCGGCAATAACGGTAGAAATCTGAAAGCCCAGATTATCCAGCAGAAATACTAGGCCAATGCCCCAAATTGCCACTCGTAAGAAGGGGATAACGGCTTTAATATTATGCTCCCGATCAGTCATTTCTTTAGCTTTTAATGAATAGTTAAGCGTATAATCGACCATGGCAACAATAAAGCGGATGCCTGCAATCGTTAAAACAATGATCCCAATGACATCAATGCTTCGGCCCAATAAGGGATGCAGCGCAAGACTGCGGACTGCTAAATAGAAAGAGCCAAAATATAAGGCCGGCAGCAGCGTTTTTTCCAGCGTTTGGAGCAAATATACGTCTAGCTTGCCTGTGGCAGCTTCAGCCCATGATTTGAGACGGTTTAAAACAGCACGGTCAAATAGCT
>NZ_DALZUO010000022.1:0-72501 GCF_032013335.1 Anaerospora sp.
AACACGTTTACGGCAGTGCCTGGTGCTCTTGTAACCTTGGCGCCTGCTTTAACCGGTATTCTTGCACTCGGAACTATCAGCAATGGTATTACAACAGGTCTTGCCATACCGGTTACTCCACAGACGCGTTTGTTACTGGTCTTCTCCGCAACCGTAACAGCAGGTCTGGATGTAGCAACCGTAATCGCCGGCTATGCCAGCGCAGGAATGACCATTGAGTAACAGTACTAAAAGCTCTATCTGCGCTTAATCTAATTTATTTCAGCCTTCTATGAAAAATAGAAGGCTTTTTTTATCATATTGCACCTTTGTGAATATATATGATAACAAACGATTAATTAAGAGGTGACAGGATTGATTACGATTAGCCTTTGCATGATTGTCAAGAATGAAGAGGACGTTATTGGAAGGTGTCTGACATCTGTAAAAAACATCGCTGATGAGATTATCATTGTAGACACGGGATCTACTGACAAAACCAAAGAAATATGCAGTACTTTTACTTCTAAAATCCATCACTTTACCTGGGTACAGGACTTTGCTGCCGCCCGCAATTTTGCTTTCAGTCTGGCGACTATGGATTATATTCTGTGGCTTGATGCCGATGATGTTATTTTGGAAGAAGATCGTAAGCGTTTTCTCCAGCTGAAAGAAACACTCGATCCTGCTGTAGATTCTGTAACGATGCATTATAATTTAAGCGTTGATCAGAACGGGCAAGTGAACTCCAGTCTGCGTCGTAACCGGCTGGTAAAGCGTGTTAAAAATTTCACATGGATTGGGGCGGTCCATGAATATCTGGCCGTACATGGTCATATTATTAATGGTGAAATTGCAGTTACTCATCAGCCGCTTAGCCATGATGCGAATAGAAATATTGAAATTTATGACAAAAGGCTGGCTGCCGGCGAGGACTTTTCTCCGCGGGATTTGTACTACTATGCGAATGAACTGCGCGATCATCAGCGTACTGCTGAAGCGATCGAATACTATCAACGGTTTTTAGCGACCAAGCAAGGCTGGGTAGAAGACAATATTGCGTCCTGCGGCAAACTGGCAGACTGTTATGCCGGGATTAATGACAGAACAAATTCTTTCCGCTATATGCTTGAGTCCTTTGCATATGATACACCGCGGGCAGAATTCTGCTGCCGCCTGGGCTTTCATCACATGCTGGATGCTAAGTATAAACAGGCGGCGTTTTGGTATGAGCTGGCTACACAACTAGAAAAACCGTCTGAGAACTGGGGAACCATTAATCATGCCTGCTGGACCTGGCTGCCTCATCTGCAGCTTTGTGTCTGTTATGACCGGCTTGGCAAGCATCAAGAAGCCTATACCCATAACGAAGCTGCGGCCAAGTATATTCCTGATGATCCTAAAATTGCGTACAACCGACAGTATTTTCAAGGGTTATTATTCGATAAAAAATGACTAACTAAATAGCGACTCCCTACTTAGGATTCGGCTTATTGTGAATTGACTAACTCGCTTAAGCCGCTGGTATTCCTAATGGAAAACAAAATCCGCTAGCGAAAGGAATGAGCATACAAATGAAATCACCCCTTGAAATGGTTTTCTGGAGTATCGCTTTTCCTGGCTTTGGCCAAATTTTAAATGGCCGCATCGTTAAAGGATTCGTGTTTTTAGGGCTAGAGTTTCTAATTAATGTGAACGGTAACATTAATCAGGCTATTCTTTATAGCTTCCTGGGTGAAACAAGGCAAGCAATTGAAATTGCCAACTACCAATGGATGTTATTTTATCCCTGCGTCTATATTTTTGCGATCTGGGATGCTTACCGCGATGCAGGAGCAACTACTTTTCGCTACTCTTTTTTACCTTCTGTCTGCAGTGCTTACTTCGGAACAATAGGTGTTATACTTTCGCCAGTTTTCACACTTTTTGCCATTACATTCGGTCCCATTTGGCTGGGTATACTAGGAATGTTGATTGGAGCTGTTATTGGCGTTGGTATGAAATGGATCTTATTGGTTACAAGTGACAGCCCGTCTAATTGAATAAATAAACTAAATCCAGCAAGAAATGGAGGTTATTTGATGAACATGATTCGCAGCAAACGGTTTATTTATCTCGCTACCGGTTTATTATTACTCGCCATAGTGTTAGGAGGCTGCTCAGGCAACAACCTAAACCCGATTGACCCGCAAAAACCGACAGTCCCATCAACTCCCGGCAAACCAGCAGAAATGAGCGATGTTGTGATAACCTATAATTATGGAGAAAGTGATAAAGTACAGCTCTCTGCCAATAATATTACCTTAAAGGTCGGCCAGCGCTTAATTCTTCAGCCCGCAAAGGGTCTTACCAAAAATACCCGTTTTTCCTCTTCCGGCGGGCCAAATTTCTTTGGTGATTATTTGCAGCAGCAGGAACAGCAGCCAACTGGCAAGATTGTATTTATCGCTAAAAGTCCTGGAAAAGGAAAGCTCCAAGTCATCCCCAATACTAGTGAATCAAATCGGGCTACCGACCTATGGGTAACAGTTCAATAGCTTATAGACAGCAAAGGTCCATCGCTTCCGGCAAGGAAACGATGGACCTTTGGAATTTTAACTAGGTACTAACTATTATAGGATGTTTTTAATTGCTGTTCAGCAGCGTGTTTTTCCAGGGCAAGCTGGATAAGCTTATCAATTAAATCACGATACGGAACTCCGCTGATTTCCCAAAGCTTTGGATACATACTGATTTTAGTAAAACCAGGGATCGTATTGATCTCATTAATAATGATCCGATTTTCTTTAGTAAGGAAAAAGTCAACCCGGGCTAGGCCTTCACAGCAAAGCACCTGGAAAGCCTCAAGAGCTAATTTTTGGATCTGCTTTTCCGTATCCTCTGATATTTTCGCAGGAATGTTCAGGATTGCCCCATTCTCATCTATGTATTTGGCCTCATACGAATAAAAATCTTGTTGAGCAATAATTTCACCAACGCGCGATGCCATGGGTTGTTGATTGCCTAAAATAGCACATTCCACTTCACGGCCTTCAATAAATTCTTCTATTAATATCTTTGAGTCAAAAGCAAAGGCTTCATTTAAAGCTCTTTTGAATTCTTCTTCTGTTCTTACCTTGCTCACTCCCACTGATGAACCTGCATTGGCCGGCTTAACAAACAAAGGAAGTCCGAGCTGCTCTTGGACCTCAGTAAAGGTAATACCAGAGCGCTGCCATTTGTGAAAAACCAGGAATTTAGCAATCGGGATACCTGCGTCGCGCAGCAGTCTTTTGGCTACATCCTTATCCATTCCGATTGACGACCCAAGTACTCCGGCACCAACAAAAGGAATGTTCGTCAGTTTTAGCAGCCCCTGTACCGTCCCGTCTTCGCCATAAGGTCCATGCAATATGGGAAATATAACATCAATATTACTCGATTTGCCACCGCTGGCAATAGTAACAAGCTCCTTACTCTCTTCACCAGGAACTAATACAACTTTTTTTTCTGTCTTATCAAGAGTAATTTTCTTAGGATCATGGCTGTTTAGCAAGAAGCGGGAACTGTCATTTAAATACCATTGCCCCCCTTTATCAATGCCGATCAACGTAATATCGTATTTTTCTCTATCAATTGCATCAATAACATTTTTAGCTGATTGAAGAGAAACTTCATGTTCAGCAGATCTGCCGCCAAATAAAATCCCTACATTAATTTTTCCCATCAATGATTCCCTCCTAACATCTTTCTTTATTTTTATTTCCGCTTTTAATGGTTATCCCCTGCAAATCTACAGATTATTTATTCGAAAGACTTGCCTACACCAAGTCCTTTAGGACCCAGGCGGCAGCTTATGCCATTCTTATTTCAAAAAACAAGCAAACCGCCTAAAACTTAGCGTCTTAGGCGGTTTAAACGGACTATTTTCTATAGGGCCTTTCACAACTATGTGCCGCAGCTCAAATAACGACCTGCCTTATGACATATCTGCCAGGCATGTAAATGGTAATTGATAGAGAACTAAAAGTTATGGCGTTGTTGTAGCGATAAGAGTTCCAAATGATTCTGTATCAATAGTAGCATTCACACCAACGTAAATAATATCGCTTACATTAACAGCTATACATGAGCCGATTGGAAATAATACGTTTACCCAAGTAATTTCAAAACCACCATCTACAACAATTGATTGAAGACTTACCGATTCAGCTGCTCTTGTCAGCTCAATCAAAATAAAATCAGCTTTATCTTCTACATTCACTTTTACATCCACTTCGTTGCAGCATTTATCTTCTTCTTTGTGATCCCATTCCTTCTTGTTATCCCAGTCCTTCTTATGATCGCCAATTTTTTTGCGATCGTTGTCGACATCTCCCACGATTCTACCTGTAACTGTTTTATAATCACGGAGGACCAGCGTTACTTCTAAACAACCAAGGAAATTGAAACATTTCGGAATACCCATATTCTATCGCTCCTTTCCATGTTGGGCTATCTGCCTAATGTATAATATTCTTGTTGTTATGAAAGGTTACATTAATAATCGTAAGGAACGGCAGACTAAATAAAATACTATTTACAGGTTGAGATTAAACTGTGGCTTATAGCCGGCAGCGACTAGCAACAAGCGTTTACAGGAACCGTGAGAATGGGAATCACTTTGATAATGCAGGACTTTAGCTGTTTTTTAGCGAATAATTACTCCCCGCAGGCCTGAATATGCAAATATTGGAGCTTATCTGTGAGTTGAGGTACCGAATGTACCTGTTATAACTCTTATTAATAGAGGTGTTTTATTTGCTGCGTTATATAGTAAGCCGCACACTCAATTCTATTTTTGTTCTGCTAGCCATTATTACCATTACTTTCCTGCTGATGCATGCGATTCCAGGCGGGCCTTTTACCGGCGAAAAAAACATTCCGGCGGCTGTATTAAAAAACATTGAAGAGCGCTATCGTCTCAATGATCCGCTTTGGCAGCAGTACATTGACTACTTAACCAATTTAATACGGTTTGATTTGGGACCATCCTTTAAATATGAGGGCCGGACTGTCAACGATATTATCAAGGAGAGTTTTCCCGTATCGTTTCAATTAGGAATGGTAAGTATTGGATTAGCAGTGCTGGTGGGAGTACCGGCTGGTGCACTCGCGGCTCTCAGGCAAAATCGCTGGCAAGATTACAGCACCATGCTCTTGGCAACTATGGGGGTATCAGTTCCCAGTTTTGTACTGGCTACCCTGCTGATCTATATCTTCGCAGTAAAGTTAAGTCTGCTGCCGGCAGCCATGTGGGGAGGCCCGGAATACATCTTGCTGCCTGCCTTATCACTTGCCGGGCATCCAATGGCTTTTATTGCCAGACTGACCCGTTCAAGTATGCTGGAGGTCCTTGCTCAGGATTACATTAAAACAGCCAGGGCCAAAGGGCTTTCGCCAACGGTAATTTTATACCGTCATGCTCTTAAGAATGCATTACTGCCGGTAGTTACTTATATTGGCCCCATGTCTGCCGCCGTATTGACCGGGAGCTTTGTCATTGAAACAATTTTTGCCATACCCGGCTTAGGACGGCATTTTGTGACTAGTATATACAACCGTGACTATACGGTTATTCTTGGTATAACCGTATTTTACAGCGTGTTGGTTATTGGGCTAAATCTGGTTGTCGATCTTATTTATCCCTTACTCAACCCTCGTATAAAAATAAATGATAATCAGGAGGGTTAAGTCATGCAGCTAAAAAGCGATTCTTTTTGTCCTCTTCAGCAGCACGGGCCAGCTGCAGGTGCGACCCTGACTACTACTTCCTATCATCAAGATGCATGGCGCCGCCTGAAAAAAAACAAGCTTGCCATGCTTGGTCTATATATCATTTTGTTTATTGTTCTCATTGCCGTCATTGGTCCCTGGCTGTCTTCACTTTCTTATTCCGATCAAAATCTCAATGCAACCAATCGCCCGCCAAGCGCAGAGCATTTGTTTGGTACCGATAACCTTGGCCGTGACTTGTTTATCCGCGTTCTCTACGGCGCCCGGATCTCATTGTCAATTGGGATTGTGGCAAGCCTGATTAATCTTACAATTGGCGTAGTGTATGGAGGCATCGCCGGTTACTTCGGTGGTCGGGTTGACCGAGTTATGATGAATATTGTAGATATTTTGTACGGTATACCTGTACTCTTATATGTCATACTGTTAATGGTACTTCTTACTCCAGGGCTCACTAATATCTTCATTGCTCTTGGAATTTCTTACTGGCTGGGTATGGCCAGAATTGTTCGCGGTCAAATCTTAAGCTTAAAAGAGCAAGAGTACGTTCTCGCCGCCCGGACAATTGGCGCAAGCAAGTGGCGCATTTTATTTTCTCATCTAATCCCCAATAGCCTTGGCCCTATTATCATTACCATGACACTAGCCATTCCGGAAGCTATTTTTACTGAAGCATTCTTAAGCTTCATTGGCCTAGGAGTTGCTGCTCCCATGGCAAGCTGGGGAGTTTTGGCATCAGAAGGCGTTACCAGCTTACGCTCCTATCCCTTTCAGCTGCTTTTTCCTGCCTTGGCTATCAGTATTACTATGCTCGCCTTTAATTTTCTTGGTGATGGCCTGCGGGATGCATTAGATCCCCGTGTACGGCGGTAAGGAGGCAGTCATAAATGTACCCACTGTTAACAATAGAAGATTTATCTGTAGCTTTCGAAACGTATGCCGGTACTGTACAGGCAGTAAATCGAATACATTTTGATGTTTATCCGGGGGAAGCTGTAGGCATAGTTGGTGAGTCAGGCTGCGGTAAGAGCGTAACCGCTCATGCAATCATGCAGTTAATCTCAACACCGCCCGGCCGGTATACAAGTGGAAAAATCTTTTTTGAAGGCAACAACTTACTTGAACAGTCTGAACAGCAATTGGAGAAGCTGCGCGGTCATGCTATTAGTATGGTCTTTCAGGATGCCATGACCGCACTTAACCCTGTGCTCACCATTGGCCTGCAAATTGCCGAATCATTACAGCTACACCTGGGGCTGGACAAAAAAGCAGCCTATGCCCGGGCAATAGAGCTGCTCCGCATGGTAGAAATCCCCTCACCGGAAGAACGCATTTATACTTACCCGCATCAGTTCAGTGGTGGTATGAGGCAGCGTGCAATGATTGCAATGGCACTCTCCTGTAATCCCCGTTTGTTAATTGCCGACGAACCTACAACAGCCCTTGATGTTACGATTCAGGCGCAGATTCTCGATTTACTGAAGGACTTGCAGACTAAGCTGAATACGGCTATAATTCTCATTTCTCATGATCTTGGCGTAATTGCCGGCTTGTGCAGCCGTGTCCTTGTTATGTATGCAGGTAAAATTGTTGAATCAGGCCCAGCAGAAAATATTTTTCATAATTCCCAGCATCCTTATACGTGGGGCCTGCTGCAATCCGTTCCACGCATGGATGCACCACAGAAACAGAAATTATCCATCATTGAAGGACAGCCACCCGATCTTCTGCAAATGCCTAGCGGCTGTCCGTTCCATCCCCGCTGCACCTATGCCATGAATATCTGCGCTGACTATTATCCCGAAACCAGCGTAATCACTGATAAGCACAGTGTAAATTGCTGGCTCCAGCATCCGGGTGCATCAAAGATTCACCGGGAGGCTAACAAGTAAATGGAAAAACCGTGCATTCTGCAAGTACATAATCTAAAGAAGTATTTTACTGTTAATACCGATTTTTTTGGACGTCCTACTGCCTACTTAAAAGCGGTAGATGATGTGAGCTTCTTTATTCGTCAGGGTGAAACTCTGGGTCTTGTTGGCGAAAGCGGCTGCGGCAAATCTACTCTTGGCCGGACAATTATTCACCTTTATAAACCAACTGACGGAGAGATCTTATTTAATGGGCAGAAGATCAAAACTCAGCAGCAGCAGCAACTTCTGCGCAGTTCCATGCAAATGATCTTTCAAGATCCTTACGCTTCGTTGAATCCGCGCATGACTGCCGGCGATATTATAGGGGAACCACTAGCTATTCATAATCTTGCCAGCGGCCGGGACCGATTCGAAAAAATCGCGCAGCTGCTGCATTTGGTGGGTCTAAACCACGAGCAGGCCAATCGGTTTCCTCACGAATTCAGCGGCGGCCAACGGCAGCGAATTGGCATAGCCCGTGCTCTAGCTGTAAACCCCAGCTTTATTATTTGTGATGAGCCCATTTCCGCCTTAGACGTTTCCATTCAGGCCCAGGTTGTCAACCTATTGGAAAGGCTTCAGGCTGAGCTGGGATTAACCTACTTATTCATAGCCCATGACTTAGCAATGGTAAAGCATATCAGCGACAGGGTAGCGGTTATGTATCTTGGTAAAATTGTGGAAATAGCCGACAGTGCTGAGCTGTATAGAGAGCCTCAACATCCTTACACCCGGGCATTATTATCCGCTATCCCTATTCCCGATCCGGCAGTAGAGGCTAACCGCAAACGAATTTTCCTGACTGGTGACGTTCAACAGCCGCTTGATTCCCTGGCTGGCTGCAAATTCCGTTCCCGCTGCAAAGAAGCTGTGCCCCTTTGCGCCGAACAGCAGCCTGAGCTTATTGACAATGGAGCAGGGCATATGACTGCTTGCCATCTAATAGGGAAACAATAGCATTTTTTATTTAGCTTAGCTGCAAAGGAGCCTTTTTATATGGATAAATTACAGCTTAAAATACAGGAACTATTAGCAGCATTTCCAGGACGCTGCTCAATAGTCATAGTCAATCTGCCCACAGGTGAAAAGTGGGAATACTGTCACAGGACAAGCTTTGCTGCCGCCAGCATGATCAAACTGCCTATTATGGTTGAAGTCATGCTTCAGGCAGCCGCAGGAACAATTTCATTAGACGAGCGTCTGCCGGTTACCAGCGATGTTCAAACCGGTGGCGCGGGCATTCTTACCGAATTGCAACCCGGGTTAAACCTGACAATCCGGGAGCTGGTAACATTAATGATTATTCTTAGCGACAATACTGCTACTAATTTACTAATTGACCGGATTGGCATGGACAGTGTCAACAAAACCATGGCCACGCTTGGCCTAACATCTACTACGCTCAGACGGCGAATGATGGATTTTGAAGCTGCATCACGTGGTCTGGAGAATACTACGTCTGCTGGCGATTTGGCACTCCTCTTCTCCCATATTTATGCTTCGCAAATAGTACCCTGCGAATATGGTACGCTAATGCTGGATATTTTAAAACGACAACAGGTTCGTGATAAGCTGCCCTTTTATCTACCTGAAGAAATAGTAATTGCCCATAAGACCGGCACATTATCTGGTGTAGAGCATGATGGCGGAATATTATATTTACCACATGCGCCTTACATAGTTTGTGTATTAACAGATGGCCATGCGGCTAATTATGAAGGCCTGCAGTTAGTTGCCTTAATTGGCAAGGTAACCTATGAATATCTTATGCATAAGGAGCACTAACATGGGTGTTAAAAAAGTAATTACTGTATTAACCGTTATAACAATATTTACAATGCTACCAACTTTATTAGCAGGATGTGGCAAATCAAGTGATACTGGACAGACTCTCCGCTATGTGCTGGAAGCTGAACCAGCTACCTTAGATCCCGCAAAATCTACAGCAATTCCTGAATCCTTGGTTGAGCTTCAGCTATTCGAAGGCTTAACGCGTCTGAACACACAGGATCAGCCTGTACCAGGAGTAGCTGAAAAATGGGATGTTTCACCTGACGGTCTTAAATATGTATTCTATTTGCGAAATGCCGCCAAATGGACCAACGGCGACCCGGTCACTGCTTATGATTTTGAGTTTGCCTGGAAAAGGGCATTGAGCCCCGAATTAGCTTCAGAAAATGCCTACATGTTATTTCCTGTCAAAAATGCTCAAGCCTACAATGAAAAAAAAGTTACCGCTGATCAGGTAGGCATAAAAGCAATTAATGACCATACACTGGAAGTAACTCTTGATAAGCCAACAGCCTACTTTTTAAGCTTAACAGCCTTCCATGCATTCTATCCCGTCAACAAGAAAATTGTAACCGCCAGCCCCGATAAGTGGTCTGCTGAAGTAGCCACTTTGGTCGGCAATGGACCTTTTAAAATCACCGGATGGGTTCACAGCAGCAAAATTGAATTTGCTAAAAATGACCACTATTGGGATGCCACAGCTGTGAAACTAGCAAAAATGGAGTGGCCTATCAGCGACTCTCAAAGCACGCGCCTTTCTCTGGTCGAAAACAATCAGGCTGACATGATGGTAGAACCGCCTGTTGTTGAACATGACCGCCTTACACAAGCCGGCTTGCTCAAAATTTCACCTTATCTGGGTATTTATTACTATGTATTTAATACGCAGCAAGCCCCTTTTGATAATGTGAAAGTCCGACAGGCATTTTCCCAGTCGATCAACCGGGAAGCACTTGTTAACAATGTGGTCAAAGGCGGCAAAAAACCTGCCTATGCCTGGGTAGCTCCCGGGCTGTCCTTTGACGGCAAGGATTTCCGGGATGAAAGCAATAATTATGCTACAGAAAATAAAGCGCAGGCTCAAAAGCTGCTAGCGGAAGCTGGTTATCCTGCCGGCCAGGGCTTACCACCTATTACGCTTTTATTTAACACTGGTGAAATGCACAAATCAATTGCTGAGGCCATTCAGGAAATGTGGAAGCAAAACTTGGGCGTAACTGTTGCTCTATCCAATCAGGAATCAAAAGTTTTCTTAGAATCCCGCTCGCAGGGAACATTTCAAATTGCCAGGGCCTCTTGGATCGGAGATTACGCTGATCCAATGGCCTTCATGGATGTCTTTACGGATCCCGGCAATGATGCCAAATATCATAACTCTTCTTATAACAAATTAATTGAAAAAGCTCAGTCAACACTAGATCAGCCTGTGCGCCTCACAGCTATGCATGAAGCTGAAAAACTGCTTTTTGATGACGCAGTCATTATTCCCATCTACTATACGACTCAGCCTTTTGTAGTCAAGCCATCTGTCAAAGGCTACTTTTGGTCAGTCCTCGGCCTGGCAGATTTTAAAACTGCCTATATCGAAAAATAAATAATCTAACACATTAAATAAGGGATATGCTGCAAACTTTGCGCATATCCCTTGCTTAGTGAAATTACCTATGAGGAGGCGGTAGCTTGCATTCGCTTAAGCCCAAGAAAATTTCCCCCGGAGACACAATTGGCGTTATTGCCCCGGCCAGCCCAGGAGATATGCAGTCGGCTCAAGCAGGAATAAGTTGGTTAGAAGCCCAGGGATTTCATGTTAGAACAGGAGCAACCCTCGATCAAACATGGGGCTATCTGGCAGGATCTGATGATCTGAGAGCTGCCGACATTAATGCTATGTTTGCTGACTCTACCGTCAACGGCATTATTTGCCTTCGCGGTGGTTATGGTACAATGCGGCTGCTGGACCTAGTAGACTACGCTCTTATCCGAGACCATCCTAAAGTGTTTGTCGGCTACAGCGATATTACGGCTCTCCATCTTAGTATAGGTCAGCGGACAGGTCTTGTAACCTTCCACGGACCGATGGTTGCTTCTGATATGGGACGGGATATCCCTCTTTATACACAGGATTATTTTTTTAAAGCATTCACTGCTGCTTCCCCCATTGGGGCCATCATTAACCCGCCGCTTACTCCCCCCCCCATATTCATTGCTCCCGGAACCGCTCACGGCATACTCACCGGAGGCAACTTAAGCCTGATTGCAGCTACGCTCGGCACTCCATATGAAATCAATACCAGGGGTAAGATTCTTTGTCTGGAAGAAGTTGGCGAGGCACCCTACCGGCTCGACCGGATGCTGACTCAACTCCTGCTGGCTGGTAAACTACAGCAATCGGCTGGAATTGTTGTTGATGTCTGCTCGGGGTGCACTCCCGATGAAGAAGCTGCTGACTTTACAGTTGCTCAGGTACTTGAGGATCGCTTGGGTACTCTTGGCAAGCCGGTTCTCTATTATCTGCATTTTGGGCATACTCCTCATAAAGCAACCCTTCCGCTCGGTGTTGCTGCAACGCTGTGCAGTGAACGGGGAGGCCTCACTATAACGGAAGCAGCGACAATTGACTAAGGGCTGTATGCCCCCTAGGAGGTAAACAGTGAATAAAGATTTTTTAAAAAGACAAATCATTACTACAGTAGATTCCATGGCTCCTGAATTGAGGGAACTTAGTTTATTTCTACACAAGAACCCTGAATTGGGCAGTCAGGAATATGAGGCTGCTAATTGCCTTGTTTCCTTGGCAAAACAAAAAGGCTTCTCCGTACAAAGTGGTATCAGCGGCTACGAAACAGCCTTTATTGCCACCAAAGGTAAGGGGAATCCCAAAATTGCCTTTCTAGCCGAATACGATGCACTGCCTGGCTTAGGCCATGCTTGTGGCCATAATTTAATTGCAGCTATGAGCTTCGGAGCGGCTGCAGCCTTTGCAGCTGTTGCCGGTAATCAGGCTACTTCTTATCTAATCGGGTGCCCTGCCGAGGAAACAACCGGTTCCAAAGTGCAGCTGTCGGCTGACGGTGTTTTCTCAGGTCTCAGGGCAGCGCTGATCATTCATCCTGCAGACGGAAATTATATGGGCGGAACTTCTTATGCTACTCATCCCTTGAAAGTAACATTTTATGGCCGACCCGCTCATGTAGCAAGCAAAACCGAGAAAGGTGTCAATGCACTTGATGCACTCATTCTCTTTTATCAGGGATTAAAAACACTCCGTCAAACCTTCACAAAAGAAACTATTTTAGCAGGTATTATTACTAACGGCGGCACAGCCCCTAATATAGTTCCTGACCAGGCGGCAGCAAAATTTACGGTTCGGGCTTTATCCTCTGATTATTTAGAAGGCACTGTCCTTCCTGGTATGCGGCGCTTAGCCGAGGGAATTGCGCTGGCCACCGGCACTACAGTGGAAACAGTTCATTATGAGCCTCTGTTTAAAGAGCTTAAAAATGATCCTGCCCTATTAACTTTTTATAAGCATAATATGTCGTTATTAGGAGAAGAAATAACGCTCCTGGAAGAAGACGATGCCGACGGTTCTACGGATGTAGGTAATGTCAGCCATTGCATTCCTACTATTCATCCCGATATTACTATCGGTAGCGGCATTACTGCCCACACACCCCAATTTGCTGAAGCGGCAGCATCAGACTACGCACAGCAGAGAATCTTGGTCGGGGCAAAGGCGATGGCGATGACCGCCATCGATTTGCTTGAGTAAATATAATAGAAAGGGGCTGTCGCACTAACGCTTGAGGCAGCCGCTCTTTTTGTTTCCCTTAGTTTAGTAATAGGCAAATATACGGTTATGTACTTTTGTCTTGATACAAAAGCACCAAAAAATCAAGACCTGTACAGAAATAGCCTTGGAAGAAGGCCTTGCTTGCTAAAATTCCGAAACTCGCGTAAGCGAGTTTACGAATTTTAGTAAGACGCCAATTTTCCAAGGCTATTGGAAGATTAGGCCTAGACTTTTTGGTCCTTTTGTGGCGATGACAAAAGGACGAGCCCAGGCTTTCCCCTCCAGCTACAAACGGGGCTGTCTCAATTAGGTTTTTAAATCTATTTGAGACAGCCCCGTTCTATTATTCATCCCCTTCTGCAGCCCGAGATTTTCTCAGCAGGCAATCAGGACGGCATATTCCAGTTGCGAGACTTACACCCGCTAATACAAGTGCTAACGCAGCCACATGATTCCAGTTAATGGTCTCCCCTAAGAACAAAGCAGCAGCAAAAACACCAAATATCGGAATACCATTCTGAAATACAGAGGCGGTTGAAGCACCTACCCGCTGTATTCCCGTATTCCACCAAACTGCACCAAGCGCAGTACAAACAAAACTTGAGAATAACACTAAAGACAGCGGCCAGAAATCAAAGGCGCCTTCATAGTACCAGACTGTATTGGCAAACAATCCCACAATCACCAATCCGGCAGAGGCCAGGATATGACTGTAGGCAGTAACCAGCAGCGGTGACAATAAGGCCGTACTTTTCTTCACAAAAAGTGAACCAATCACAAATGTAACCATAGCACCGACCATGATACTATCACCGTACAGCGTCGATGTCTCTGTTTTGCCATATACAACAAGCAAAACGCCACTGAAACCGAGAATAATTCCCAGTCCTTTCGCCAATGAAAATGACTCCTTCACAAGAAAGCTTGCCAATACTGTAGTCAGCAGCGGATTCAAGCCAAGGATAAGCACGGCATGTGTGCCGCTGGTAGTTGCCGCTCCCAGATTTAGTGTGATCTGATGAAGAAAAATAGTAAAGGTCGCTACTCCAGTTATAGGCAGCCAGGCCTGTCGTGTTGGTATCTGTAAACCATGCTTGTACAAAACAAGAGGCACTAGCAAAAAGGTAGCCAATGTAAGACGGATAGGTGCCAATGCTAAAGGCGGATAATATTGAGTAAGATATTTAATCAATACTACGTTTGCACCCCAGAGCATCGACACAAACAGCAACAGTAAAAAAATTGGTCTGTCTTTTTTAGTTTCCAAGATCGATCACCTGCCGTATCGTTATATGCTGTGCATCTTATGCTCAATGCTGTGCAAAATCAACCCGCTCATTATGACTATAATTGCTGCAAGCGACCAGTCCGCAGGAAAGGCCTTGTTAGAACATCATAGCTTAATTACAGCAAAAAATCATCCCGTTTTGGTGTAAAGGTGTCGATAATTACTGAATCATCTTCTAATGCAACTACGCCATGCAGTACATTACGGGCTGCATAATAGCTGTCACCAGCACAAACAATCCGTTTTTCATCTCCTACAGTCAGTTCAAACGATCCTTTCGCGATATATCCGACCTGTTCATGATCGGCATGCTTGTGAGCTTCACCTACACCGCCTTTTTTGAAGCGGAATTCAACTAGCATAATTGCATCACTGTAGACGAGTATACTCCGGCTGCATTTTTCATTCAACTGTTTAATCATCGCATTTTCTTTTGCCAAAATCATAAGATCATCTCCTCATAAAAATACATCCTAATTACTACAAGATAGGTTTCCACATATCCTTCCACAGCTCATTATTTTTCATGATGCGGTCTTTATAAGTAATAAATAAGGAAATAACAAAACCTTCTGTTACAGCAAATATGCTGCAACAGAAGGTTTGTTTTTTTTTTTAAGCTTGCTTACTGGCGTGTCCTGCCCGAAAAGCTTTGAACTTAGCAGTTCCATATTCGATAGCAACAAACAATACAGGAACCAGAAAAATTCCCAGGCAGGTGGCCATCAGCATACCACCAACAACGGTTGTCCCTAGAGCAGCCCGCGCTGCAGCACCTGCTCCAGTTGATAATGCTAACGGTATGCAGCCCAAAATAAAGGCAAAAGAAGTCATTAAAATGGGGCGCAGCCTGAGTTTCGCTGCTTCAATAGCAGCCTGTACCGGTTCCATACCATTGTCGGTCCTGACTTTGGCCCACTCGACAATCAGTATGGCATTTTTAGCAGACAGACCGATCAGCATAACCAGACCAATTTGCATATATACACTATTCTCAAGTCCACGGGCATATTGGAACAGTACAGAACCTAATACCCCTGTGGGAACGGAAAGCAATACGGCAAAAGGAATATTCCAGCTTTCGTATAAAGCTGCCAGACACAAGAATACAAACAGCAGGGCAAAGCCGAATATAACCGGTGTATGACCGCTGGAAAGCTTTTCTTCACGGCTTAAGTCTGCCCATTCGTAGGTAAAGGTATTAGGCAGTGTCTGAGCCGCTACTTCTTCCAGAGCCTGCATGGCCTGGCCCGAGCTATATCCGGCAGCGGTTGTTGCATTAATTTGCATAGCCGGATAACCGTTAAAGCGTTTGATTAATGTTTGACCGCTGGTTACAACAGGTTTAACCAGTGTATTGAGCGGCACCATATCACCAGCTGAATTACGGACAAAGAAGAACCGGGTCGCTTCTGCATCAGACCGGAACTGGGGCTCAGCCTGCAGCATAACTTTATAGGTTCGTCCAAAGCGGTTAAAATCATTAACCTGCACACCGCCAAGGAAAGTTTGCAGGGCTGTAAATATATCCTGAACAGGAACTCCCAGTGCTTTCGCTTTTTCCCGGTCTATGTCATATCGGTAGGCTGGAGTGTCTGCCCGGAAACTGGATTGGACCATTGCAAATTCCGGACGCTGACGGGCAGCAGCCGTGAATTGCTGTGATACTGTATTCATTTCTTCCAGGGAGGATCCGCCCCGGTCCTGGATCATAAATGTCAGACCGCCAACAGCGCCGATCCCCGGCAATGCAGGTGGGTTAAAAGCAAAAACAGTAGCTTCCGGTATATCTTTCACCTTACCCATTGCCTGACCAATAATCGAATTTAACTGCATATTCGCTTCGGTTCGTTCTGCCCAAGGTTTCGTACTGGCAATGACCATTGCGCCATTCGATTTCTGACCGCCTGCCAGGATGTCGTAGCCAGCTATTTCTACAGTATTTTCAACACCTGGCAGCGAACGGTAAATCTCACCTACCTGTTGAGCAACCGCACGGGTACGGTTCATATTGGCTGCCTCAGGCAGGCTGACAACAGACATCATAAAACCCTGGTCTTCACTTGGTACGAAAGTCGAGGGAATAATCTTCAGCATACCCACACACAATATGCAGATTACTACCAATCCCACACCCCACAGGCCAGCCCGGCGAATCGAGCGTTTAACACCGTTGGAATAACTCTCTGTCATACGGTCAAACCAATTGTTAAACCAGTCAAAGAATTTCCCCAGCATTCCTGTGCTCTTTTCACCTGTATAGGGCTTGAGCAGCAAGGTGCATAATGCTGGTGTCAGTGTTAGTGCAACAATGGCCGACAATGCCATCGATACAGCAATTGTCAGGGCAAACTGTTTGTAGAGAACACCAGTAGTACCACCAAAAAACGCTACTGGAATGAAAACAGATGCCAGTACAAACGCAATGGCGACAACCGGACCGGACACTTCGTCCATGGCACGAATTGTTGCTTCTTTGGGACCTAGGCCCGAGTGTCTCATATGATGTTCTACTGCTTCCACAACTATGATAGCATCATCGACGACCAGCCCAATGGCTAAAACCATCGCGAATAATGTAAGCGTATTGATAGAGAAGCCGAGCAAAACAAACGCACCAAATGTCCCAATTAGCGAAACCGGTACTGCCAGCATTGGGATCAGCGTAGCCCGCCAGCTTTGCAGGAATAAGTATACAATAATAAGCACCAACGCTAATGCTTCAATAAAGGTATGGAATACTTTTTCCAGCGACTCACGGATATATTTTGTATTATCAGTAAGGATACTGTATTCCATACCTGGAGGAAAACGTTTTGCCGCATCTTCAATAACCTGGCGGACACCGGCAATCGTTTCAAGGGCATTCGCTTCTGTTGTCAGCTGAACGGCAAAAACAACCGAATCCTGACCGTCGAAGCTGCTTTTAAAGGTATTATCTTTACCACTTAGCTCAACGGTAGCAACATCACCCAGATGAATTGCTGAACCATCGGGCTGAGACCGGATAATTACTTTTCGGAAGTCTTCTTCCGTAACTAGGCGGCCTTGCACGCTGGCAGTGTACTGAAACTCCTGCTGCGCAACGGAAGGCAACTGGCCGATTGTGCCAGCCGGAGCCTGCACATTCTGCTCTTTAATAGCACTGGCAATATCGGCAGCGGTGATCTTCATTTGCGCCAGCTTATCGGGCTTCAGCCAGATACGCATACCGAAGTCGGTACCGTATTCGCCAACATCACCTACGCCTTTGACGCGGCGAATATCATCTATGATATTAATACTGCCATAATTCTTGAGAAAAACACTGTCATAATCACCCTTCGGCGATACAAGGCTAAAGTACAAAGCCGTATCAGGGGAAACTTTACGGGTTGTTACGCCGGTCAACTGTACATCCTGCGGCAGACCGGCATTAGCCTGAACTACCCGGTTCTGCGTATACATCGTTACCATATCCGGGTCTTCGCCCAATTCAAACTTAACATTCAGCGAGTATCGGCCGGAATCGGCACTAGTTGAACTCATGGCAACGGCACCTACGCCGTTAACCTGCTGCTCAATAACCTGAGCAACTGTTTTTTCTACAACATCCGCATTAGCACCGGTATATATCGCACTAACACTAACCTGGGGCGGAGTAATTTGCGGATACTGAGCAATCGGCAGGTTAAATGCGGCAATGCCTCCAGCCAACGTAATGAGAATTGCGATAACGATTGCGAAAATCGGTCGGTTGATAAAAAACCTTGCCATAAACCCGCCCCCTTACTTCGCGACCGGAATATTCAGATCATCCGGCCCGATCATAGTAATCTTGAGCGGCGAACCGGGCTGCGCTTTAGCAAATCCTTCGACAACAATCACTTCTTGTCCAGTAAGGCCCTCTTCTACGATTTGCAGACTGCCGATTTTTGCTCCCAATTTGACAGCCCGGGTCTCCGCTTTATTATCGGCACCTGCAACAGTGACAAACGTTTTGCCTAACATTTCCTGGACAGCACGCTGCGGAATAAGCATTGCTCCTGTCCTGTTTTCACCAACAGCCACGATGCGGGCAAACATTCCGGGAATTAGCAGCTGCTGAGGATTGTCAAAGGCAGCTTTCATCGTCAATGTTCCTGTTTGATTAGCCATACCACGGTCTATTTGCTCCAAATGACCGGCAAGCGGATAGGCGCTGCCGTCACTTAAGAGCAGCTTGAGATTTTGTCCCCAGGCATCCGGTGAGTTACCCATGCGAGCAAATTTCAAATATTCATTTTCACTCATGCTGAAACGGACTTGTACCGGATCAACAGTTGAAACGGTTGCCAACACAGTACTCCCTGCCTGGACATAACGGCCGGTACTTAATTCACCAACACCAATTCGTCCATTAACAGGAGAAACAATCACTGTATCAGTCAAATCGTTATTAGCCTGAATTAGTTTGGCCTGATACGCTTCCACCTGAGCCTGCGCCTGTTCGGCCTGTGCAAGGGACGTATCCAGCGTTTGTGCTGCAATGCCACCTTGAGCTGCCAAACTTTGATAACGGGCTACATCACGGCGGATATTACTGAGCGATGCTTGAGCCTGTGCTACCTGTGCCTGGGCATCAGCTACGGATGATGTATACTGGCGGTTGTCTATTTCAAACAAAGGCTGACCGGCACGAACGGTATCGCCGCCCTTCACCAGCTTACGGGAAATATTGCCGGAAACCCGCGTCTGAATTTGGACCTCATCTTTTGGTACTATTTCACCGACATATTCATATGTAACCGGCGTATCCTTCTGTATAACTTGCATCGCCTTAACCGCGACCTCTTGCGGTGGACGGGCAGCTTGCTGTTTGCTGCAGCCTGTAGTAACAAGTAAAAGAAGTACAGCTAGCCAAATGATGCTTTTTCTGTTCACCGTTATTCCTCCTCTAAATTAGTTCTCCCTGGCTACGCCGGGAGATTATATAGATCAAGGCTTAATGCCCTGTTCATTGTTAGGATTAACAACCCCATATAAAACCACTTCTGCCAGTAAATTAAACATATCCGGCTTAGAAATATCGCCACAGGCAGCAAAATCGTAACTAAGAATCTGTTTCGTAGATCCCTTGAGAATATTTATGACAAGGGGAATGTAAATAGGACGAAAACACTTTGCTTCAATTGCCTGCTGAAGAATGGTTTCGACCGTACTCCAGTCAGCATCAATAAACTGCTCTATTTTATTCCAAACACCCGGGAGATAACGCCGGATCTCCTCAAGGTGACTGCCGTTTACCGAGGAGTATATACGTGGACAAAGTGTAAGTACCTTATATAGCTTCTTATCAAAAGGAAGTTGATCGTCGCTAATAACTTCATCACGCTGCTGCTTTACATCATCCAGCTTAGCAACAATAATTGACGCAACCAATTCCTCTTTTGAAGAAAAGCACTGATATAAGGTCCGCTTACTGATACCTAGCCTGATCGCCAGATCATGCATGGTAAATTTGATTCCTCTCAGGCTTATTTCTTCTACAGCAGCATCCATAATTCTATGGTGCAACGCTACACCTCCTAACTTAATATTACTGTGGAAACCGAAACAGTTTTTTGGGTACCATGTTCTTATGCTATCAGACCCTTATCCGGATGTCAATGATTGGTACGTATAGTTTTTAAAAAGACAAAATACCTATTGAACAAAAGGATTCGCTCTTCTCTTGTGCGAATTAGTATTTAGTAAAATTTACTTGAAGGAGTTACTATGAACTGGCATAATTTACTACCGAAAGAAGTTCATCTGCCTGATATTAAAGCCAGAGAACTGCTTCGTTATCTGGGACCTGGTATACTTGTTACCGTAGGATTTATTGATCCGGGAAATTGGGCGGCCAATATCGCTGCCGGTTCGGATTACGGTTATACTCTCTTGTGGATGGTAACCCTTTCAACCATCATGTTAATTATCCTCCAGCATAATGCTGCTCATCTCGGCATTGCTACCGGCTACTGCCTGTCCGAAGCAGCAGCAGCCTATTTACCCAAATGGCTGTCCCGATTCGTTCTAGGCTCAGCTGTAGGCGCTGCCATTGCCACTGCTGTGGCAGAAATTTTGGGTATGGCCATTGCCTTACGCATCCTATTCGGCCTTCCGCTTAACATCGGCGCCGTTCTTGCAGGCATAACCTCGGCGGGTCTTTTGTGGACCAACTCATACAGCCGATTAGAAAGATGGATTATTGGCTTTGTTTCTTTAATTGGCTTTTCATTTTTACTGGAATTGAATATGGCCAACATTGACTGGATGCAGGCTGCTCGCGGCTGGGTGGTGCCCGAAGTACCAACAGGATCACTGCCGATTATCATGAGCGTCTTAGGGGCGGTTGTTATGCCTCACAATTTGTTTCTGCACTCTGAAGTCATTCAAAGCCGCCAATGGAATTTAGAGGACGATGTGCTGATTCGCCGTCAGCTGCGCTATGAATTTTTGGATACGCTATTCTCAATGATCATTGGCTGGGCAATCAACAGTGCTATGATTTTAGTAGCAGCGGCCACGTTTTTCCAGGCAGGCATTCACGTAGAAACCATGGAGCAAGCGGAAGCCATGCTCCGTCCACTGCTTGGCGATTCTGCCTCTCTCATTTTTGCAGTAGCTCTTCTCTTTGCCGGTTTTGCCTCTACCAGTACTGCCGGAATGGCAGGTGGCAGTATCTTTGCCGGTATTTTTGGCGAGGCTTACAATATTAAAGATCCCCACTCCCGTATAGGCGTTCTGCTCACCTATGTGTGTGCCGTATTAATTATCTTTTTCATCAGCGACCCCTTTGGAGGGCTGATTTTCTCCCAGCTGCTGCTTAGCATTCAATTGCCTATTACGATTTTTTTGCAAATTTATTTAACCTCTTCGCCCAAAATAATGGGCAAATACGCCAATAACCTCCGGTTAAAAATCACCTTACTGATTATCGGCGCTATTGTAAGCGGGTTAAATATTTGGCTGCTTATCGACTATTTACTGAATAGCTAATAAAAATAAGCAAAGGAGATTGCCGCGTTACGTTCGCGATGACACCCGACTTTACTGTCATTGCGAGGAGTAAAACGACGCGGCAATCTCTTTCCAGGTACGTTTGTCTACACGCGAAAGAGAGAACCCTGCGCAGCGGGGTTCTCTCTTTTTCCTATCCGAAGCATTTACGCTTTTTTAAAGCGTTCCATTACTCGTTCAATTAACAGATATACGGCAGGAACAACAACTAATGTTAACATGGTTGACGTAATCAAGCCACCGATAAGCACTACTCCCATTGACTGGCGCATTTCAGCACCTGAGCCAATACCTAAAGCAATCGGCATCATGCCAAAAATCATTGCTGCTGTTGTCATCAAAATCGGCCTGAGGCGGACTACTCCTGCTTCAATCAAAGCATTAATAATAGGCATCCCCCGCTGCCGCAGCTGATTTGCATAATCAACAAGCAGAATGGCATTTTTGGTTACAAGCCCCATCAGCATGATGACCCCGATCAGCGATATGATATTCATCGTCTGACCGGCAATCAACAGCCCCAGGATTGCTCCCGTTAAGGAAAACGGTAAAGAAAGCATAATAGTGAAGGGATGAATAAAGCTTTCAAACTGTGCGGCAAGCACCATATAAATCAGCACTACTGCCAGCAGCAGCGCTTTGCCGATTTCCATAAACGAATCCTGCATAGTCTGAGCCTGCCCCACAAACTTATACGAATATCCAAGCGGCAAATTCATGCCTGGCATCAGTTCCTTGACTTTAGTCGTAATATCACCAGCAGATACCCCTACTACGTTAGCATAAACAATAACCTGGCGCTGCCGTGATTCGCGGTCAATTTGAGTCGGCCCTGATGACAGCGTTACGTTGGCAATATCACCTAACCGTACAAAGTTTCCTGTTTTGGACGCAATCAGCAAGTTGGCTACATCATCTAGACTGCTGCGTCCCTGTTCTTCCAATTGAACTCGAATTTGATAGTCCTTATCACTGGGATTAAACTCGTTGCGAGTCGTAGCTCCCAGAAACGCCATTTGAATAGTCGTGGCAACTGTAGTTGTGTCAAGTCCGGCATCACTCACCCGTACAGCATCAACCGCTACCTGAATTTCAGGAGACGATTGCTCCGCAGATACATCTACATCGGTTGTGCCGGGAATCTGCCGGATCTTTTCCACCAGTTGCTGAGCCATTTGATTGAGTTTATCCAATTCCGGTCCCCTGAGGGCAATTTGTACCGGACGGGAATCACCCCGGCCCATCCCCTGGTTATTGGTTACAGTAACCTTTAGACGTCCAATATCACGGAAATGCAGACGCAGTTCGTCCATGATTTTATCCATTGAACGGGATCGCTCACCTGACGGTACCAGCTTAACACCCATCGTAGCCTTGCCGGCCTGACCTCCAGAACCAATAATCAGGTACGATGATTCTCGTTCCTGAATTGCAAGGACCTGAGCTTCCACAGGTTTTACCAATTCCCGCATTTTCTCCAGCGATGTTCCTGCCGGAGCATTCATCGTAATATTGAACTCACCTGAGTCATACGTAGGTTGAAACTCAGAACCGAGAAAAGGTAATAGGAGACCATTGGCAAACAGGGATAGAACAGCAATGGCTACAAGCTTTTTAGGATGTGCCAGCGCCCAGCTCAGCACGCGGCGATAGAATTGCTGAAACTCCTGAAAACCTGCTTCAAAACGGTCCAGCAGCGAGCGCAGCCAGCCCTTTTTTCCTGTGTGTGCGGCAGCTTGACCGTGCCCGGCTTTAAGCCAATAGGCGGAAAGCATCGGTGTCAGTGTCAAAGCAACAAACAACGAAAAAGCAACTGCAAAAGCAACTGTTAAACCAAACTGTTTAAAAAACTGTCCTACTATGCCATTCATAGAGCCGACAGGAACAAACACAGCTAATATGGACAAGGTCGTTGCCATAACAGCCAGCGATATTTCAGAAGTACCGTCACGGGCAGCTTCCATTGGCGTTTTTCCCAGTTCCATATGGCGGTAGATATTTTCTATAACGACTATGGCATCGTCAATGAGAATACCAACAGCCAAACTAAGCCCCATAAGCGACATATTGTTCAGCGTAAAATTCATCATCTTTAATAGAAAGAAGGTAGCCACTACTGACGTAGGAATGGCAATAGCTCCAATCACGGTTGCTCTGGCATTCTGAAGAAAAAGAAACGTTATTGCTACTGCCAGCAAACCGCCAAAAATCATCGATTCCATAACATCATTTACACTGCTGCGAATATATTGTGAGCTGTCGCGAGTGATTGCCACTTTTACATCCGGAGGCAGCAAGGCTTGCACATTGGACATCGTTGTTTTTACCTTATCGGCAATCGCAACTGTATTGGTGCCTGATTGCTTTTGAACGGCAATCAGCACACTCGGCTGACCGTTGGCCCTGGCCAGCATACGTTCTTCTGCCCAGGTATCGGAAACGGCTGCAACATCGCTCAGACGGATCAAAAGTCCTTCTTTGTTGGCGACAATCACATTTTCAATATCGGTAACATTTTTATATTTGCCGATGGTGCGCACCGTCAGCTCAGTACCTTTATCACTGACCCGGCCGCCAGGAGCATTTAGATTTTGGCTGTTAACAGCGTCTAAAATCTGGGTCATTGAAATATTATAAGCAGCGAGTTTTTTGGAGTCGACTGCTACTCGAATCTCCCGCTCGGAACCACCTGATACGGTCACATCAGCTACGCCATCGACGCGCTGCAGTTCATCTTTTACAATATCCGTAGCTAATTTGCGGATATCGCCGGGACTGCGACTGTCCGATGACAGGCTGTAGTAGACAATAGCCTGAGCTCCCATGTCAAAACGCTGAATTACAGGTTCGTCAGCTTGATCAGGCAACCGCTTACGTGCAACCGATACTTTCTCGCGAACTTCATTTGCCGCGAGCTTCGGATCGGTACCAAATTCAAATTCAATGGTAATTTGGGAACTTCCTTCCCGCGTTACTGATGAGAGATTTTTGATACCGGACAGAGAACTGACCGCATCCTCAATTGGCTTTGTTACCAAACTCTCCATTTCCTCCGGTGAAGTCCCGGCAAAACTTACTGATACCATGACGAGCGGAAAATCCACATCCGGATTCAAATCAATCCCGAGCCCCGGATATGCTCCCAGCCCGAAAACGACCAACAGCATGACCAGCATAGTAGTAAATACAGGTCGTTTGATAAATGTTGCAATTCCTCCCATTAGTTACCACCATCTTTCACTGGTGAAACGGCCGCTCCATCCTTTACCTTGTTTTGGCCGTCAACAACGATGGTTTCTCCGTCAGTCAGTCCTTCCAGCACCTCTACAAGACCATCCCCGATATAGCCTGGCTTAATTAAGCGCTGCTGGATTTTATTATCAGCACTAACAACAAATACCGTCTTCTGATCTTCCCTCATTACCAAGGCACTTTCGGGGATAGTGATCACTTGGGGATGGGTACGGGTTGCCAGTTCCACTTTGGCAAACATCCCAGCTTTTAACATTCCGCTTTCATTTGGCACAATAATTTCAGCTGTAAAAGTTCGGGCAGGTAAAGCAGCTACCGGTGATACACGGGCAACTGTACCGGTAAACGCCTGTCCGTTTAGGGCGTTTATTGTAATTTTAACCGGCGTACCTACTGCCAGGTCAGCAACCTGTGCCTCACCAACAGTAGCTTTAGCTAGTAAGCTGGATACATCGGCCACCGTTACAATTGCCGAACCAGCTCTGGTATAGGCTCCAGCCTGTAAATATCGCTTTGTAACGACTCCCTCCCGTGGAGCAAGAACGTTAGCATTATTCAATTTTTCCTGTACTAAAGCCAGACTCCCCTCAGCAGCCCGGACCTGACCGAGTGACAAATCTCTCTTCGTGCGGGCGCCGTCCAGCATTTGGGCAGCAATTGCTCCCTTTTCGGCTAATACTGCATAACGATTGTAATCCAACTCTGCTTGTTCCAAGCCAGATTGGGCTGCTATCAGATTTCCCTGTGCCTGCAACACTTGTGCCGCCAGTTCGCTCGTATCAAGAGTCGCGATTACAGTTCCCTTTTTTACAAGATCTCCTTCAGATACGGTCAGCGTATTTACACGGCCGTCAACTTTTGCAGATACGTCAGCACTCCAGACAGGTTCCAGACTGCCTGAGTACTCGACCTTGGGAATAATATCCTTCCTGCCAACCTGGGCGACTTGAACAGTGGCAGCCTTTGCCTGCATATTGCCGGCACGTGCTTTGCTCGCAGCTATATTTTGATAAATTCGGTACCCCACTACCCCTGTAAGGGTAATAACAATAGCAAGAACAATAGCCATCTTCTTCTTATTCGTTAAAGGCACTTACCTTCACCCTTCCTAGTTAGCAGCAGCATTTTAAAAATATGACTGATTAGTCACAATAAGTATATCACTTTAATTTGTACTTTGATATACTTTTATGTCGTAAATGTGTACACATATTTTAACAAAAAAAGACCACTGCTCCACTAGAGCAATGGTCTTTATCATTTTACAACCTATTATTCTGTTGTCGCTGCATGCTGCTCCAAAGCCTGAGCCAGCTGGTCAGCACAGGAAGTTGCATTCCTGCAGATTGTTCCGCGCAGTTTCTTAATCACATCACCAACAGGCATACCTTTAATTAATGTGGTCATTGCACTTAAATTCCCAGGACATCCCCCGACGAATACCAAATCGGTGACAACACCGTTTTCTACTTCAAAACGGATTTCAGTAGCACATACCCCTTTTGTCTTATACGTAATAATTGCACTCACTCCCCGGATTTTGTTGCCTTGCGGGCAATCATTTCAATTTCTACATTCGCTCCCAGCGGCAAAGCAGCTACTCCGATAGTGGTTCTTGCAGGATATGGAACTTGAAATTGCTTAGCATAAACTTCATTCATTGCCTTAAAATCAGCCATATCGGTTAAAAACACCGTTACCTTTACGATGTCATCCGGTGTTAAGCCCGCAGCTTGCAAAACTTGAAATAAATTACAGAAGCACTGTTCTGTTTGCTTAGCAATATCACCTTTAACTAATTCACCTGTTGCCGGATCAATCGGAGTCTGCCCCGAAAAAAATATGGTTTGCCCTGCATCAACTGCATGTGAATAAGGACCTACCGCAACAGCACCCTCAGCCGAATAAGCTGTTCTGGTCATAGCTACCATCTCCTTGTACTGCTTTACTACAAAGTAGTTCGACCAAGGATAGACCATTCCTGCTTAAGCAGATTTATGATCCAGGTGCTCACGGCAATAGGCAGTAATAGGCGTATAGTATAGTATGCAGGCAATAAGACTGCCGCCTGCAGTACTGACCAGAAAAGGAACAACGAAAAACAAAGCTCCAACCTTTGATCCAATAATATATGCAGCTACAGGATACGCTGCCAGTGAACCGATGATTCCTGTGCCAATTATTTCTCCCAGCACCGCTCCACCGATATGCTGCGTCCGTTTATAAAGGATTCCAGCCAGCGCTGCCCCAAACAAGCTGCCGGGAAAAGCAAGCAGCGAACCGGTACCGAGCAGTACCCGCAGCACTGAAATCCCAAAAGCAGCACTCACGGCATAACGCGTTCCTAAGAGCACCGCCAACAGTACATTAATGGCATGTTGAACGGGAAAACACTTGGCAATCCCCACTGGAATATAGATTAAATGAGCGGAAAAAACTCCCACTGCTATAAACAAAGCCGCAAAGCTCATTCTTCTTATATCCATCTGCTTACGCTCCTTTTATCTTAGCATAGGTCTTAAACGTATCACTGTTCATAGCAGATATGGCATCAATCAGCCGGACACGGAAAGTTCCCAGGCCTTCCTTCTCTGCCAGAGACTTTTGGGCAATTTCACCGGCGATGCCCATAACGGCAATACCGGCAACGGCGCCAATAACAGAATCAGCAACACCACAGCAGCAGCCTGTCAAAGCAGTAGACATGCAGCCGGTTCCGGTAACATCCGCTAACAGCGGATGACCATTGGTAATATGATACACTTCATCTTCTCTAGCAATAATATCGACTGCTCCCGTTATTGCCACAACGCACCCCAGTCGTTTAGAAAGGCTTGCTGCAACCACTTGTCCCTGCTCTTGACCTGCTGTAGAATCAACGCCACGGATTCCCTCATTTATTCCTGCAAGTGTCTTAATCTCCGACATGTTCCCCCTGATCACTGCCAGTGGAATTTCCCGAATAATCCGCTCGGCTGCCTGAGTGCGCAGTTTAGTGGCGCCAACTCCTACGGGATCAAAAATTACTGGAATTCCCTTTAGCGCTGCTGCTCGGCCGGCAAGAATCATGGAATCAACCAATTGACCGTTCAATGTACCAATATTTAAAACCAATGCTGAGGCAAAGCTCACCATTTCTTCAACCTCGCCGGGATCATTTGTCATTACAGGCGAAGCTCCCAACGCCAGTGTTACATTCGCACAGTCATTAGCTGTAACAAAATTGGTTAACTGGTGTACAAGCGGGTTCTGTGCTTTTACTTGCTCGAGTGTTTGGCAGACAGCTTGCAATACATCCATGGATTGGCCACCCTCCCTACAATAGCATATAGCAGACTAACCAATACAAGCACCGGAATTGTTGCTCCAATTGCAAGCTCCCATGCAAGAAACTTGTAATACAGCGCTACGCCCAGCCCCCATACTGCCAGGGCTAGAAAGTTTGCTTTTAATTCCGGCCTGATACGGCGATTTTTAAGCCAAAAATAATCAGTAAGTACAATAGCAAACAGGGGAGCAAAAACGGAGCCGATCGCAAGCAAAAAGCTTTCATATTGCTCCATATTAACGATAAGGGCCAGCATTGTGCCTATTACAGCCATAAACAAGGCAATATATTTCTCATTCAATCCGGGGCAAAGACTGGAAAAACTGACCCCCGCCGAGTAAGCGTCCATAAATGTCGTAGTTACAGTAGCCAGGATAATAATCCCCAGAGCCGCTAATCCCAGATTTGCTGCCACCATAATGGAAGCGGGATCGGCAGTTCCGGCGGTAAGTGCAACCCCTAAGCCGATGATATACATCCAGCAGCTGCCAATAAAATATCCCAGGCCGCTGCCCCAGGCCGAGCTTTTCGCCGATTTTGCATACCGGGTATAATCGGCAATAAGCGGCAGCCACGAGAGAGGCATCGCTACACTAAGCTCTAATCCGGCACTAAACGGCATTCCACCGACTGCTGGAATTTGAGAGAGACCGCTGATATTATTAAAAACCAGGCCACTCAGAACCAGAGTAAGTACAAACAACATAACAACTGCTGCGATGTTAGCCTTCTTCCAGCCGCCTTCACGCCCCAAAGCAATCCATAGCATAATAAGTCCACCGATCGCCAGCTGCCAACCAACGAGATAATCCCCTTGCCACAGCATTTTTGTGACTTCATTGGCAGACTTTGCCGCTGACATAATCATAATGGCTGTCCAGCCAACCAATTGCAGCACGTTTAATATAGAAAATAAGTACACTCCATAACTGCCAAAAGATATGCGGGTTGATTCAATAGCGGAAATACGCTCGCGGGAGCCAATGATACCGCATAATACTAACAGCACAATCCCTATGAGGTGCCCTAACAGGATCGCGCTAATACCACTGGCAAATCCGAGTGGAGCGAGAATACCACCGGCAAAAATTTCGGCAATAGACACTGCTGCACCAAACCACAAAAATAGAAAATGCTTAAACTCCATGGCAGAGCCTGTACTATTCATTCCTTCACCTTCTTTTAAAATTAAATAGCGCATCCCATAAGGGATGCGCATCAAGACACATACAAGACCTTATTGGCTATTCCTACGCTGGCATTACCCAGATCAGGTGAATTAAGGGTCACAGAAGAACACGTTCTGTATCTCAGCCGGTCTCTCCGGCACCCCTCGCCCATATTCCATTACTGTAATACTAATATATAATAACTAAATATGCAAACCTTTCCTTAACTAGTCACTTTTTTACTCGTCCTGCAATATGATGAAGTACCGCAATAGTTTAAGGAGGGGATTTTAGTTGGCTTCCTACGAAAAAGTGGTTAAATATGTGACGGACAGATTTGAAACGGCATTAACACCCCTGCAGGCCATGATAAAGAACCAGGAAATTATCATTGTGCAAAACAAACAGATGGTCGAATTACTGGAGAAAATCCGCCTGAATGGCACCCAATCCTTAGAACGGCCTGAAGAAGTCAGTGTGCCAGAAGAAGAGCAAAGCGAAGAACAAAAAGAAGAGGCCTGACAGTAATGTAAAAACCGGAACATGAGTGTTCCGGTTTTTACATACTTACGATTACACCTCAGCATCATCAGCCAATATACCCCGTTTGTTTTTCACGCTGGCCACTATGGCCAAAATTAACAGCAGCATCGCTAAGACCAGCAGTGTACCGGCAATAGGCCGGTTGAAGAACCCCAGAAAGCTCCCTTTGAAATACATCAAGGATTGCAGCAATGAACTTTCTATCATTTTGCCCAGCACAAAAGTCAGCACAACAGGTGCCATGGGAATATCGAGTTTCTTCATGATATAACCGAGCACTCCAAATACGATCATTACCCAAATATCCCACACACTGCCGCTCACACTATATGCTCCCAGAACAGATACAATAACAATTGCCGGATAGAGCATTTTGGGCGGAATGGTAGCAATCTTTCCCCACATCCGGGCTAAGGGCAGGTTCATAACAAGCAGGATTGCATTGCCGATGAACATACTGGCAATAACTGACCAGACGAAATTGGCATTGCTTTGAAACAAAGCCGGTCCAGGCGTCAGACCATGCATAATAAAAGCTCCGAACAGTACCGCAATCGTTGGAGAGCTGGGAATTCCCAGCGTAAATAGAGGAATAAGCGCCGCGCCACAATACGCATTATTAGCGGTTTCAGGACCGGCAACTCCCTCAATGGCGCCTTTGCCAAACCGGGAAGGATCTTTTGCTACTTTCTTTTCCACCGTGTACGATAATATTGTAGGAATAACGGCATTAGAGCCGGGAATTAAGCCAGTGAGGCAGCCGATACCTGTTCCTCTGGCAATAGCCATCAGCGTAGGTTTCCATTCTTCGCGGCGCGGAAACAGGGAGCCCACTTTAGGAGGCTTTCCGGCATGGTGAGAGGACTCCATACCTTGCAGCACTTCGGAAATACCAAATAAACCCATGGCGATTGTTACAAAATCAAAGCCTTCCATTAAGTGAAGTTCACCAAAAGTAAATCTGAGAGCGCCAGAAATTGGGTCCATACCGACTAAGGATAGTGTCAAGCCGATAACTGCAGAAATAATACCGCGAATAATCGACTTTCCCATTAACCCGACAACCATAACCAAACCAAGCACCATTAACGCAAAAAACTCGGGAGGACCAAATTTCAAGGCGAATTCCGCTAACGGAGGCCCAATAAATACTAAACTGATAACCGCAAAGGTTCCACCAATAAAAGAGCCAATGGCAGCAACTCCTAGAGCGGTTCCTGCCCGCCCCTGCCTGGCCATTGGGTAACCATCAAAACAAGTTGCCACCGAGGCTGCTTCCCCAGGTGTATTGATCAGCACGGACGTAATCGTTCCGCCATATAGTGAACCATAGTAAATACCTGCCAGCATAATAATGGCCGGTACAGGCTCCATGGAAAATGTTATTGGCAGCAGCAGAGCCGTGCCGGTTGTTGGCCCCAGGCCGGGCAATATTCCCACAAGCATGCCGATTGTTACACCAATAAGACAATATAACAAATTCCAGCCTGCTAACGCTGTTGCAAAACCGTCAAGCAACGGTATAAATGAATCCATTTCCTACTCTCCCCCTACCATCCATACTCATTAACGGGGAGTGAAACTCCCAGCAGCGATTGAAACACAAACAGTAATAGCACCGCTATAGCAACAGAGGCACTAAGTGCGTAATACCACTTGTAATCGCGGATAAACATGGCAAACAGCAAGATGCTGCCTGCTATCACAAAGCCGGTAGTATTTACTATAACGGTAAAAACAACCAGCCCGCCCAGCATAGACAGGATAGTTCCCAAAGCTCTTCCTTTAGGCCATAGCTCACTAGTTGAAACCTTGTTATTTTTCGCGCAATCCCATATATACATAAGAGTCAAAAGAATTAATCCACCACTCAGCCATCTTGGGAAAAAGCCAGGTCCAGGCCCAAGGCGGGTTGAATAGTCCAGTGAGAAAGATTGATAAAATATAATGATTGCATACAGTAATATAATACTGCCAGCCCATATTCCAGCGTTGCTCACGCCGTAACACATCCTTTCAAAAACATCAGAGCGAAGATTGATAGCTTATCAGTCTTCGCTCCGCCACTTGCTTACAGTTTACTTCTTTTTGCCAGCCTCTATAATCGGTTCAAGTATTTTAGTGTCCTTCTCCAGGAATGTCTTATAGTCTGCGGCATTTTTATAGTCGATTCCTAAAAAGGATTTATTCATAAATTCAACAAACTTAGCATCCTTAACAGCAGCGGCTACTGCCTCCTCCAGCACTTTCACAACCGCATCCGGTGTTCCAGGAGGAACAGCAATTCCGCGATAGGTACCTGTCGAGGCATCGATTCCTTTTTCTTTCAGCGTCGGTATATCCTTTAAGCCGTCAAAACGTTTATCAGCCATAACTGCCAAAGGACGTAATTTTCCTGCGTCAATTTGTGCTTTTACTTCTCCCGGTCCGTAAATACCAAAATCTGCTCTTCCCCCGAGGATCTCCGTCATGGCTGGAGCTGCGCCCTGGAAAGGCACCGTGACAAATTTGACACCTGCGGCCTGCGAAAACTGGATAGCATAAAAGTTTGGTGTTACAGAAGCAGCAAAATTAAGTTTATCTGGATTAGCCTTCAGATCAGCGAGCAGATCCTCAATGGTCTTATACTTTGAATCTGTAGATACAACAATAACAGTAGGGTCAGTATTAACATTGGCAATGAGACGAAAATCTGCAGTCTTAAAAGGTGCTTGCCCTTGAAGCGGCAGCGAAACTACCTCGCGGGTAACCATGGTCAGCGTATAGCCATCTGCTTTGGCTTTCAAGCCTTCTGCCATACCGACAGCACCGCCGCCACCCGTTTTATTTACTACAACAACCTCTTGTTTTAAATTGCCTTTAAGCGCTTCGGCAAAAGCGCGGCCCACTGCATCTGTACCACCGCCTGCAGCGAAGGGTACAATAAGCTCAATCGGTTTAGTAGGATATTTTACTTCCTCTTTTTTGGCCGTCTGCGAACCGCCGCAGCCAGCGACTACCATAGTTACAATTAATAATGCAGCCAGCAAAAAAGCAATCTGTTTTCTCATTCCACTTTCCTCCATATAATATAGAATATTCCATTATATTTTACTATAATTAGAATATTATATCAACTACTCATCCATTATCAACTGAAATCTTCTAGAAAAGTTCCAGCCTTTTAAATAAACGTCTTGTCAATTCTCATTTAATTTGTTATGCTTAAATAAATTCTATAGATGATTTCGGCAATGAAGCCTCGGAAATATATTCCGGGGTTTTTCTGTTTTTTTATGGCAACGGAGCCTTGTGTTAACCAAACACAGGCTCCGTCTCTTTATTTGGTAATAAGGCAAAAGCCTTACTATAATTCATTTAAGAAAGAGGGATAGGATATGAAAACATTCAGAAAAGCCCTTGGCCTGCTGGCAATACTGGTATTCGTTGCGACCTTGCTCTCCGGTTGCGGTCAGACACCGGTCGCTACCAGTGACACCGCAAAAAAAACAAGCCGTATCGATGAGATTAAAAAAGCCGGAAAGCTGGTTTTGGCTACAGGCAATTACCGCCCCTTTGAATATCACGATGAGAAGACCAATAAAATCGTAGGCTATGATATTGATGTGGCCGAGGCTATCGCCAAAAAGATTGGTGTTCCTTTAGAAGTACGGGAAATGCAATTTACCAGTTTGATTCCCTCTGTTCAAAACGGACAGGCTGATTTAGTAATCGCTGCCATGTACATAACGGATGCCCGCAAAGAAGTAGTTGATTTTGCCGATCCCTACATGGATACCGGAATGGTACTGGTTGTGTGCTCGGAAAACAACGATATTAAATCTACCGGTGATCTTAACGGCAAAGTTGTTGGCGTCAAAACAGGTGCTACCAGCGAAAAAGTCGCCAATGAATTGAAAGAAAAGGGAGCAGCTATCACAATCAAAAGCTATAAAGAAACGGTTGACTATTTACTTGATTTAGAAAATGGCCGCTTAGATGCTGCCGTTAATGACCTGCTGAATCAGTTGGAGTATAACAAAGCTCATCCTGGCGTTAAAGTAGTTGGCGACACCTTTACCAAATCGTCTTTAGGGATTGCAGTCAAAAAAGGGGATCAGGAACTGCTGACCGTTATTAATAGCGTTCTCACTGAAATGAAACAAAACGGTGAAGCTGATAAGCTTTATAAAAAATGGGTAACTTCACCTAACTAACTGATAAGAAAGGACATCTTTATGAACCTTGATTATTCTATCATTCTAGCTAAGTTTCCTGTTTTATTAGAAGGCTGTCTAGTAACCCTGGAAATCTCCTTTTTTTCTCTGCTGTTAGGCATGGTATTTGGCATCAGCGGCGCTTTGTTCCGGACATCCTCCAACCGGCTGCTGAACACACTCGCTTTTCTCTATGTTTGGATTATTCGCGGCACGCCTGTAATGGTTCAGCTCTTTATCCTCTATTTCGGTCTGCCCCAGCTTGGCATTAAACTATCCAGCATGACGGCAGGCATACTGGGATTAGCAATTAATACAGGAGCATATGTTACCGAAATTATCCGGGCAGGCATTCAAGCTGTCGACAAAGGGCAGATGGAAGCCGCCATGTCGCTTGGCATGAATTACCGTCAGGCAATGCTGCGGATCATCGGACCACAGGCAACTAAGATTTGTATCCCACCTCTTGTTAATCAATTTATCATGACACTCAAAAATTCATCAATCGCTTCTCTTGTAACGATTACCGAACTGCTCCGTACTGGCGAGCAACTTATTTATACTACTTTTCGAACATTTGAGGTCTATACAACAATTGCTGTACTGTATCTGATTATGAATTCCGTCTTTATGATCATTGCAGACAAACTGGAGAAAAGGATGGCCAGACAATGAGTTATATCGTTGAAATGAAGGACATTCACAAGTCATTCGGTGCGGTTCAAGTACTAAAAGGCTTTACCCTTAACCTCAGCGAAGGAGAAAAAGTTGTCATCATTGGACCCAGCGGTTCAGGAAAAAGTACCGTTCTGAGATGTCTTAATCAGCTTGAGAGCATTCAGTCAGGCCATATTTCCTTCGAGGGTCGTGAACTCAATGCAAAAACCGATCTTTGTGCGCTGCGCATGCAAATCGGTATGGTTTTTCAACGTTTTAACCTTTTTCCGCATAAAACAGTTTTGGAAAATATTATTGAAGCACCGATAATCGTAAAAAACACTCCCAGATCGGAAGCAGAGGCCCTCGGTTTGGAGCTTTTAGAAAAGGTTGGTCTGACTGACAAACAAGATGCCTATCCCCGTGAATTATCAGGCGGTCAGCAGCAACGGGTGGCTATCGCCCGGGCATTAGCCATGAAGCCTAAAATCATGCTCTTTGATGAACCTACTTCTGCTCTTGACCCCGAATTAGTGGGTGAAGTTCTGCTTACTATGCGGGAGCTAGCAATAGAGGGTATGACAATGGTTGTGGTGACACATGAAATGGCTTTCGCCCGTGAGGTTGCAGACCGGGTTATCTTTATGGATCAGGGTGTTATCGTAGAAGAAGGTCCACCGCAGAAGCTATTTGAGAACACCGAGCAGGATCGAACAAAAGCCTTTCTTAAACGAATTCGTCATAATTAAATTAAGCTAGCACTACAGGGACTGAGAAATTCCACCTCAGTCTCTTTTTTGTTGCAGGTATACCCTATATTTATAGGGAATACCTTTTTAAAAATGCTCTCAATTCTTCGCATAGGAGTTGCAATCGTAGATGTTCGCTGTACTAAAAGTTCTTGCCACGCTGGCTGTTATTGTTATAGCTCTTAACCGAAAAGTAAAAATGGGTAATGCCATGCTGGCCGGGTCGGCTATTCTATTTATCCTGTCTGAGCCAACATTAGCTAAACTGGCAAATGCCGCCCTTCGTACTGCCACCAGCCACAGCACCTGGGAAATTCTTTTTGCCCTGTACTTTGTCATGTGTCTTGAATACCAGTTCCGCACTGGCGGAATTATTGACGGATTGATGGCTACAGCCCGCAGTCTGCTGCGAAGTGACCGCGTCCTGCTGGCAATGATGCCGGCATTTTTAGGGTTCCTTCCGTCTTTGGGTGGAGCGATCTTCTCTGCCCCGCTAGTGGAAAGCGCCAGTAAGCCTTTCAGCCTTTCAGCTGAAACTAAAACTGCTATTAACTACTGGTTCCGTCACATCTGGGAATACACGAACCCTATTTTTACCGGCATGCTGCTTGCCAGTCAAATTTCCGGGCTTTCACTAAACGCCCTGATTTCTCATATGGCTTGGCTAACGGTCTTATCTGCCGTCATCGGATGGCTGTTACTTATATCACCGCTCAAAAAAAATCAGCTATCGGGCAATACTGTAATTATTTCTGACTCAGGCAGCACCAGCTATCATTTTCTACTGCTGGCAACTGCCCCCATTATAGCTAACTTTATTCTGGTGGTTTTCCTGAAAATGCCTGCTTCTATTTCTATGGCACTCGTTGTGGGTGCAATGATTCTTGTCTTACGGCAAAGCTTAACCGACATCCGCGCTATGCTGCTTCATGCACTAGACAGTAAACTCCTCTGGGGCATTGTCGGTATTCTCTTTTTTCAACAGGTTTTACAACAATCCGGCGCCATCAATGAAATCGCCCTGCTGCTTAATGCAATTTCTATTCCGGCTACCGTCGTTATTGGAATTATTGCCTTTGTTGCAGGACTCTTAACGGGTACTTCCCAGGGGTTTGTCGCTATTGCCTTCCCCTTTATTGCCGTCATGGCACCTGGCGACTTAACCTTGGCGATGATTTCTTTTGTCATGGGCACTGCCGGACAAATGCTTTCTCCCGCTCACATGTGCTTACTCGTTACCCTGGATTATTTTCATGCTGATTTTCTTAAAACTCTGCGGCCCGTCTTTATTTTAAATGTTATTATGATCGTAGCTGCTTATGCTTCTATCCTGTAAGCTTAAAAAAGGGGACTGTCCCCTTTTCAAAAAGTGTCTAAACAAGAAGGTGATAACCTTTGCCTTTTATTCAAGCCCTCCAGGGCGTAGTAACCATCTTGCTTATGGTAATGGTCGGCTATCTGCTTACTCATAAAGGCTGGCTTACTGCCGAGGCAAAAACACTGCTGCCGCGATTGGTAAATTACGTGGCGCTGCCCACTTATATGACATGGAATCTCATGACTACCTTTACCCATGACAAGCTGCTGGCAATACTGCCTGGCACACTAGTGCCGTTTATTGCCATGCTATTAACTTATTGTATCGGCCATGTAGCTGCCAATATGCTGCAATTACCAACTGGGCGGCGCGGCCTCTTCCGCTCTATGTTCTTTGTTTCCAGCGCTATTTTTGTTGGCCTGCCGGTAAACTTAGCACTCTTCGGTGATGCGGGTGTTCCTTCAGTATTACTTTTCTTTTTGGCTAATGCCGTCTTATTCTGGACACTTGGGGTATATTGTATCAGTTCTGATGGAAAAAACTTTGTCAAGCCTGACTTTAGCTTGGCAACTGTCAAAAATATCTTCTCCCCGCCCCTTACTGCGTTTACCATTGCCACAGCTTTAATATTCCTGGGAATTCCTTTACCAGACTTTTTGGCCGTTACTTTCAAGAATTTAGGTTCTATGACCACTCCCCTCTCGATGCTCTTTATCGGAATGATCATCTATTCTGTTAATCTAAAGCAAGTCAAGGTTACGAAAGATATGCTCGTCTTATTGATTGGCCGGTTTATTATTTCCCCGCTGATGGTTTTACTTGTTGCTCATTATTTCCCTATCCCTGAACTGATGTTAAAAGTATTTGTTATCCAGGCGGCCATGCCCGCTATGACTCAAACAGCGATACTAGCCAAAATTTATGAGGCAGACACAGAATATGCCGCCGTCATGACTTCCATCACTACGCTCGCTTCTATGGTGGCGATTCCGGTATATATGGTTCTGCTGTAATCTAATCATTATTAGGATATAGAGGGAGATTACTGATGAAAAATATCGTTATTTTAGCAACCGGTGGTACAATTGCCGGAGTTTCCCACTCCTCCACTGACACAACCAGCTATCAATCTGCCATTCTTCCCATTAAAGAATTACTGGCTGAAATCGATTCTCTACATACGATTGCCAATGTCTACAGCGAACAAATTGCGCAAATCGATAGTGCAGATATGAATCACGACCTATGGCTGCGGCTAGCCAAACGAGCTAACGGTCTACTACAAGATCCAGCCGTCGATGGTATTGTCATTACTCACGGAACAGATACCCTGGAAGAGACAGCCTATTTTTTAAATCTGGTGATTCAATCCGCCAAACCAGTGATTCTGGTAGGTGCCATGCGCCCCTCCACAGCAATCAGCTCAGATGGTCCGATGAATTTGTATAATGCTATCCTTCTGGCAGCCAGCCCTGCCGCCTACGGCAAAGGAGTCCTCGTAGCATTAAATGATACGATTAACTCCAGCCGCGATGTTACGAAAACTAACACTTCTCTGCAGGATACCTTTAAAGCTCCAGAGCTGGGATATCTGGGATATATCATAGATGGGCAGCCGCATTTCTATCGCATGCCGACACGCAGGCATACACATCTAACCGATTTTTCCATTGAGAACCTTACCGACTTCCCACAAGTGGAAATTCTCTATGGCCATGTCAACGATAGCGGTACACTGGCTCAGGCAGCCGTAACCGGCGGTGCAAAAGGGATTATTTATGCGGGACTGGGCAATGGCAATATGTCACAGCAGCTTCGAACAACGCTCAGTCATATCCAGAAAACAGGAATTATCGTGGTACGCAGTACGCGTGTTAGCAATGGGGTCGTAACACGAAATGGAGCTATTGATGATGATCAATGCGGTTTTGTAGTCGCAGATACCCTCAGCCCGCAAAAAGCGAGGATATTATTAATGCTGGCCCTAACTAAGACTACTGATTCGGCTGAGATTCAGCAAATATTTTGGAGTCACTAATACACAGCAAACCCCACTAGCTGCTGCTAGTGGGGTTTGCTGTGTAGAAAAGGGTACTATTTGTTCTGGGTTTCTAAGCTCAGGATCTTGCATGACTGATAGTACAATGCTGAGCACCAACCGATTCCTACCAAAACGAGAAGCACGATTTCCTGTCCGTTCACTCGAATGCACCTCCATATAATATGCAGGCGGACATCCGGTTAGATGAGAACTTCTTGGAGCAGATTTTCTGTCACTAACATTCCTTGCAGCTCCCCTTTTTATCGGAAAACACAGTCCTGCTAGTCTCACCAGGAAGTTCGTTCTGGTTGGTTGGCCGTTCAAAATCATTATATCACAAGAATCAGGCAACTCAATAGGCGTTTTCACAAGAATAATCTTTTTATTCTGTTAAGTATTACAGTGTATCACCCGGCGAGAATCTATAGTATGCCGCCGGTCTTTTTGTCGTCAGGCTTCGTTGTCGTCGACTTACATATTGCCGATATGCGCGTTTCCTCCGCCTCGCCTGGCGACAAAAATCCTCGACGCTCTACTTCAGCTTCCCGCCGGATGATACACTAAGCAACAATTCTATATGACCTGGCTAATATGCATAGCACGAAACTTTCCTCCGCTCTGCTCAGCAGCCTTAGTCATTTGGCTTAAGCAGACAGGGCACTCGGTGACAACAATTTGTGCGGCAGTTTCTTCAATAGCAGCCTGTTTCTTAGCAAGAACCTGATCTGATACAGCGGGAAAATCCATAGGAAAGGACCCTGCGCCTCCGCAGCATGTATCAGCTCCGGCCATCTCGATATAATCACCTGCAGCCTGCAGTAATTCCCGTGGCTGTTTTTTAATCCCCTGGCCCCGGCCTAAATGACAGGGTTCATGAAACGTCATTTTTGCAGTGATCCGCTGACGAGGATGATAGCCGGCTTTCACCAGATATTCCGTAAGATCCATTACTTTTTGGCTGAACTTTAGTGCCCGCTCCCGCCATTCATGATCATCAGCAAAGTAACTGGCAATGTGCTTAAGCGTACTGCTGCAGCTTGCACAGTCACTCACCACTACATCACAATCTTCATATAAGCGGATATTCTCTTTGGCAAGTTCAAGAAAATCCTTTCTCAGACCATGGGCAAGATGAGGCAGGCCACAGCAAACATTATCGACTAACTGTGGCTGAGTAAGACTGCGCAAAATAGCCAAGGTATCGGCGGCAGCTTCGGGAAACATCATTCGCATACCACAGCCGTAAAAATAGGCAACTTTAGCCTGAGTTGATACCGGCGTGGCTGAAACAGCGGCAGCTTCTCCCAGTGTGGCCGGACCGGCAAAAGCGGAAAGAAATTGCTGCCGCGTAAACGCTGCCGGTACCATTCCCCTCGGAATGATACGGTGAATCCCGGTCTTGCGCATTGCCCCCATAGCCCCGGCAGCTATTTTTACAAGCACCCGCGTCTTAAGCATTGTACCAAGAAATTTGTATTTTACACTGGTACCTCCCTGGTAATCAGCTAAATGCTGCCGAACAGCAATCATTGCCTCATCAGTTTTTACTTTGCTGGGACAGTTCTCCACACAAGCCCGGCAAAGCAGGCAAAAGTTAACAGCTGCGGTTACTTCTGGCGTAGGCTCAAGTCCGCCCATCGCCAAAGAACGGGCAATATTATTTTTCCCTCTGGCACTGGCTGACTCGATATCGTTAACTCCAAATAAAGGACATACCAGCCGGCAGCTGCCACAGCGATCACATTGACTGGCAATTTGATTAGCTTCCTTTAGTAAAGCTTCTTGCACATTATGCTTCACGGTCTTACCTCCACTACCCTGATAATCACCAGATTTTTCCCGGATTTAAAATACCTTGCGGGTCAAGCGCCTGCTTAATCAGCTTTAAGGTAGTAACACCGGCCTCACCCAACGCACTGGAAATGTAGGGTCTTTTGGTAATGCCAATACCATGTTCGCCTGATAATGTGCCACCAACAGCAAGTGCTTCTGCAAAAATTTCATGCACTGCTTTGTGTACGCGCTCAGCCTGCTCGCTATCGGCTAAATCACAGAGTATAGAAGGATGAAGATTACCGTCACCTGCATGTCCATAAACGGCAATAGTCAGCTCATATTTTTCTCCGATGGCACGAATACGGCGAACCATTTCGGGAAAAGCGCTGCGAGGTACAGAGATATCTTCACCCAGCCGGTCTGGAGCCATTGCGCCTACTGCCGAGCTTAATCCACGACGAATTGCCCATATATCTTCCGCTTCTTGTGCTGATTGCGCAATTCGTACAGCTAGCGCCCCAAAGTTTTTGGCAATTGCCTCAATTTGTTCTGCCTGCATTGCCAGTCCTTGCTGATTATCGGCATCTATTTCGGTAATAACGCAGGCTTCAGTAGCAGGATCAATCTCCAACTTACGATGGCGGGCAACCGCTTGCAGGCTGATTTTATCCATTAGTTCCGCTGCTGCCGGTACGATACCGGATTGCAGCATTTTGTGGATAGTTGCACAGGCTTCATCAAGAGAGCCAAACATCAGCTGCAGCGTATTGCGAACCTTGGGCATGGGAATCAGCCTGAGCAATACTTTCGTAATAATCCCTAGCGTACCTTCTGAGCCAGTAAAAAGCTGAGTGAGATTATAACCAGTTACATTTTTTATTGCTTTACCACCGGTATTGATAATAGAACCGTCAGCCAGCACCACTTCCAGACCCATCACGTAATTGTTCGTGACACCATATTTTACGGCCCTCATACCGCCGGCATTCTCGGCAACATTGCCCCCTATGGTCGAGTATTTATAACTGGCCGGATCAGGCGGATAAAAAAGCCCCTTCGCTGCGCAGTAATTATACAAATCACCCGTTAGAACACCGGCCTCTACCGTTATCATCATATTCTCCTGGTCTAGCTCAATGATCGTTTTCATCCGGTCAAGCGAAAGTGATATTCCTCCGGCTAACGGTATACTGCCGCCGGTACGACCGCTGGATGCCCCCCGGGGTGTTACGGCAATCCTGTTTGCACAGGCAATTCTCATGACTGCTGCTACTTGCTCTGCAGTTAAGGGACGCACTACGATTTCAGGTTTATTGGCAGGCACCAGGGGAACGAAGGACGAGTCATACGAGTACCCGAAGCGATCAAGATCGGAGTCGAGCACATTTTCCGGCCCGACTATTTTTTTAATTTGTTCTTTTATTTCCTTTGTAATCATCCGTCAGCTGCTCCCCCTTTTTAAGCCTGTTTGTGTTGTTCATATAAGGCATAGTTTCTTTTCAAAATTTCAGGTATAGGCAGCTCGTACGGACAGCGGTTGATGCATACTCCACATTCTACACACTTGGGAACGCTTTCCATCGGCCCTTTGGAAAACTCAACAGATACCGCCGGCGACATCCGGGCAGCTACAATAGGATATCCCATTGCCGGTGTGATTGCCACTCCCTGGGGACAGGGCTGGCAATACTCACAGCGACGGCAAAACTGCTTACCTAATTTTTGCCGAACCTGTTCTATCGCAGCGTTGTCCTGTTCGCTGAACGTATTATTTTTCTCATAAAAGGACAACACTTCATCCACAGAAGAAACCGAGTCAAAACCGGGAATAACAACAGCTTCCGGGTATTGACGTAAGAATTTAAATGCTAAAGCTGCATTGTCAATTGCGCCACCGGCAAAAGGTTTCATCGCAATGAAGGCCATTTTGCTTTCCTGAGCCAGGCTGATCATTTCCTCTTTAGCGGCATCTTCTATGAAATTAAAAGGAAACATGATGGTCTCAAAGATTCCTGTTTTCATCAGTTTGATGGCCATAGATAAATTATGAGAGGTAATGCCGATATGGCGTACTTTTCCCTCTTCTTTCGCTTTTATTGCCGCCTCTAGGGCACCTCCGGCAGCTGTAATTGACTGCCAATCTTTCTCTTGAGCAACTTGATGCAATTGAAATAAATCAATATAATCGGTCTTGAGCATCCGCAGACTGGTCTCTAAATGTTCTCTTGCCCCCGCCGCATCGCGCTTCATTGTTTTTGTTGCCAATATCACCTTATCGCGAATGCCTTGAAAAGCCATTCCAATCTTGGCTTCGCTGTCCCGGTATGCATTGGCTGTATCATAAAATGTTATGCCTTGACCGTAAGCGTGCTGCAATACCCTCACTGCTTCATCTGCCGGCAAACGAATAATAGGAATACAGCCGAAACCGACCTCCGAAATGATTAAGCCGGTGTTACCTAAAGCACGATATTTCACTCTACTTCACTCCTTTTCCTTTTTTCACCAAATTTATATAGCAATGTATTCCCGTATCAAAAAAGAAATCCTTTTTCATGTTACCGTTTTATATAATTGCCGCAAAAGAAATGCAGCTTGAGTCCACATCCACTCAAGCTGCATTCTGTAATTAACCTTCATGTTTATCTTTTATATAAAACTTTTATAACCGCTTTTCTCACTTTTGAGCCTGCTACACTCTGACAATTAGGTCGGTGAATATCCCACGGGTAAAATACTGCATAACTGCCTGCAGTCACTTTTAGATATGTTTCATTTGTCACTGACTCATAAAAATACAAATCCCTTTCGGGAATTTGCTCCTGCAGCTTGCCAGCCTGACTGTGATCAGCGTACCCGATCAGTTCTTCCCCTTCAATAATGAATTGAATATCAATATATTCTTTATGAGCTTCAGGCCTTCTGTCTTGCGGAGGCTCTACTGTATACGTCGATACTATTACATAGTTATGCTCATCAATTTCATGCCGGCCATCAGGAATGTTTGTCCAGTCAGAATGACAAATATACTCCAGCCCTGCATGTAAATTTTCAGTTAGTATCGCCTTATCTGCCTCTTTATTAGCGATCCGGCTAAAAAACATAGTTTTCCCTCCCTTAATAGACCCTGGCTGGTACAATTCACGCCTCACAGTAGTCGCGTACTACCCGCCATATTGTATGTATTTCATTGCATTATCCTTCCTTTATTCCATAAATGAAATACATCATAGTTGAACAAGCTAAAGGATAAATCGTTACGTTATCTATTCTGTACACACTGACGAACTCCTTTGAGAAGCATCGGTCTTTGCCAAAAATGTGTTATACTGAAATAATAAGTCACTCTTGGAGAAAGGAACGAATACCTATGTTAACTGATGAGCTTATTCGTCTCCAAGCAGCTACAAGTTCTGCTTATACTAAGGGATGCCAGTATTACCTCGATAGGCATGTCCGTAAATTACGCCTGCTCAGTGATTATACCTTTGAGGCCAGAGTGCTTGGCCGGGAGCTTTACACCGCTTACATAAATTTTAATGACGATCAGGAAGTTCAGCAATTCAAATGTGACTGCCCGGCATTTTATAGCGACAATGGCGCCTGCAAACATATCATTGCCGCTTTGAAAACGCTCCAGCGGGACTGGTCGATATATTTCGGCTTAGAAAAGCAGCTTCCCTTAACCCGGGCTACAGAAGAAATGCTAACATTTTTTCAGCGCAACGCATTAGCCACGCTTGAACCTACTGCTTCGCAGCAAGTAACACTTCGGCCCACCTATGGCTTCAGCGTCACATCCTATCAAAAAATAAGCTGGCTCGAATTTATGATTGGCACAGAACGAATGTATGTTGTGCGAGATATTCCTCAACTTATGGCCGCACTTGACAGCGGTCAGGAATTAATTTATGGAAAAAGTTTTACGTTACGCCCGCAAGAGGCATCGTTTGACCCTTTTTCACAGTCCTTACTTGCTATTTTACAACATGCTTACCAAGAGGAAAAACAACGCTCTTCCTGGGGCTATCAATACGGTGCTGCCACTTCCGCATTCGCTGAAGCACGCCGGTTTCGACTTACTAACACTAACCTGCTGCGTTTTTTTGATGCTGTAGGGAAACAGCCATTTGCCGCTCAATTCAATAATACAAGCTTTCCCGCTATCTGTATTCACGATGGACGGCCATCGCTTACCATGGCAGTACAGGCAATCGACGGCGGTTTGCTGGTTTCTGCCGACTTAGCTGGATCAGCCATCTATGGACTTGACGCCGATTTCTCTTATCTTTTTCACGAGCAAAAGCTATATCACGTCGATTCTTTATTTGCCAGTCATATGAAACCACTGATTAATTGCTTCCAGGAGGTCAAAAAACCGGAAATCCGCATCCCCTCTGCTGCGGTATCCGATTTTGTTACTACCGTACTGCCTGCGCTTGAGTCCCTTATCCCGGTACAGGTAGATGCCGCAGTTCAAGAACAATTTTATCACGAACCTCTGGAAAAGCTGATTTATTTTGATCGATTCGGGGACGGCATGAGTGCCCGAATTGAATTCCGCTATGGCGATATTGTTATTAACCCTTTAGCTGCACCTGTGCTGCAGCAGCCAGATGCCAATGGTAAATGGGTTGTAAGGTCCACTCTGGAAGAAAGTCGCTTGCTCAGCCTGTTTAAACGGTATGGATTTACTGACGCAGCGGGGAAACTGGTTCAGTCTGATGAAGATGCCATTTATACTTTTTTGCAGCAAGCTCTCCCTGAGCTGCGCAGTACTGCTGAAATCTTCTATGCCGATGACTTTAAGCATATGAAATTATCCAGTACAGGCAAAATCACCGCCGGTATCCGGTTAAACGCTGATAGCACTATGCTGGAGTTCTCCCTTCATCATGAAGGTACTTCTCCGAAAGAACTGCTTGCCCTCTTGGCTTCATACAAGTTAAAGAAGCGCTATCACCGCCTGCAGGATGGCTCGTTCATCTCGCTTGACGCACCGGATTTTCAGACAGCCGCCAAATTAATTGATCAACTTGGCCTGCGTTCTTCAGACCTTGAAAAACAAACCGTTGAATTACCCAAGTACCGGGCGCTTTACTTGGACAGCCTCGCACGGGAAAGCGAAGACTTTCAAATTGAACGCAACCGGTCCTTCAAAAAAATGGTTCAAGATATTCGCGAACCCCAGGATGTTGAATACAACTTGCCCCAAGGTATTCAGGGAAAACTGCGTGATTACCAGAAAACCGGCTTTAAATGGTTAAAATCACTTGCCAGCTATGGTCTGGGCGGAATTTTGGCCGATGATATGGGGCTGGGCAAAACGTTACAGGTGCTTACCTTCCTTTTGTCTGAGAAAGAAACTGCTCCTGGACCATCCATTGTAATTGCACCAACCTCTTTAGTTTACAATTGGCAGGATGAAGTGGCTAAATTCGCTCCTGATCTCAAAATCATCGTGGTGGCAGGCCAGCAAAGTAATCGGGTAGAGCAATTGCAGGGACTTGAGCAGGCTGATCTGATTGTAACTTCCTATGGCTTGATAAAGCGGGATATATCTCTATACGAACAAAAAAAATTCAAGTATTGTTTTCTTGATGAAGCACAGCATGTTAAAAATCCTAATACCCTGAATGCAAAAGCGGTAAAAAGGATCAAGGCGTTAAGTTACTTTGCCTTAACCGGTACTCCCATTGAAAATACCTTAACCGAATTGTGGTCCATATTTGACTTTGTTATGCCTGGCTATTTACGCAGCCACAAAGCATTTACCAGCCGCTTTGAAATCCCTATCGTGAAAAATGACGATACTATTGCTCGTCAGGAGTTAGCCCGCCATATAAGGCCCTTTATTTTACGGCGCATGAAAAAGACTGTTCTTAAAGAATTACCCGAAAAAATTGAAAGTAAAATGGTCAGCGAAATGACCGGTGAGCAAGCTAAACTCTATGAGGCCTGGCTATTACAAGCTCGCAGCGAATTAGAAACTGAACTGAACACAAGCGGCTTTGAAAAAAGTCAGATAAAAATTCTCTCCCTGCTTACCAGACTGCGTCAAATTTGCTGTCATCCTTCCTTATTTATTGAAAATTATCAAGGCGGCAGCGGCAAGCTGGAAGCACTCCAGGAAATTATTAAAGATGCCATTAGCGGCGGCCACCGTATTCTATTGTTTTCTCAGTTTACCGGTATGCTCCATCTAATTAGACAAGTATTGACTGAGCTTGATATATCTTTTCATTATTTGGATGGTGCCACTAAAGCAGAAGAGCGCATTCGTTTAGTCCATGCCTTTAACGCAGGTGACAAAAACGTTTTTCTCATCTCCCTCAAAGCAGGTGGAACAGGCCTAAACCTGACAGGTGCTGACATGGTTATTCATTATGACCCTTGGTGGAATCCGGCTGTTGAGGAACAGGCAACTGACCGGGCTTACCGTATCGGTCAGAATAATTCCGTTCAAGTCTACAAGTTAATCACCAAGGATACCATTGAAGAAAAGATTTACCTTCTGCAGCAAAAAAAGAAAGAATTAATTGATACACTCATAGAACCGGGAGAAACTCTTGTAACAAAATTAACGGAAGCTGAAATCCGGGAACTATTCATGTAATAAACACAAAGCCTGCAGGAAAACGACTGCTGTCGTCTAACAAAATAAGTAGAACAAAAGGTATTCAAATTAGGAGGTAGCATTATGTACGAAAAAGAAGTCATTGATTTGGTGCGCTCAGGAGTAGCATTCATGGGCAGTGTTGATGATAACCGCCCTCGGGTGCGGCCCATGAAGCCTTATATTGATGGAGACGGACATATTTGGCTGTTCAGCCGCTATGACTCCCAAAAAATATCGGCCTTACAATCCAATCCAAGAGTTGAATTGTGTTTGATGGGAAAAGATCAGGAAGTATTGAGTATCTATGGACGTCTCAAAGATGATACCAAGCCAGGATCACCGGTTTTCAGAGCTCTGCGGGACCTGATGGTAGCTGAAATACCGGATATGAAGCATTACTTTGCCGACAAAGACGAAAACAGCTTAGTGATTTACCGTCTGGTCGTACATGAAATTCGCTATATGCGCCCTGATTGCCAATTAACAACCCGCGTTAACTTGCCAATGGAGCACGATCCGGATATTGACCTGGCCATGTGTCAGGGAGGCTTTTGTTTGATGTAACAACAAAATAAGAGGGCTGTCGCACTATCAAATATAGTGCGACAGCCCTCTCATAGCAGGAGGGGAAAGCCCGGTTCCGTCCTTTTGTCATTGCCACAAAAGGACCAAAAAGTCTAGGCCTAATCTTCCAATAGCCTTAGAAAATTGCCGGATTACTAAAATTCGTAAACTCGTTTTCGCTCAAACAGTACGAATTTCTTAACGTAATCCGGCAATTTTCCATCCTTCGGACCGGCTATTTCCAGAAGGGCCAAAAGAGGAGAGAAATAGTTACGAAAGAACGTAAGTCCCGTATCCTCTCCGTTCCTTGTTTTAGTCCCGTCGACCGTTACTGAAATTGCCGTCCCGCAGGGTGAAAACAGGCCTTTCTTGCGTAAAGAAATTCCGACTGTTTGAGCGCAGCGAGTTTCGGAATTTCAGCAAGGAACCTGTTTTCAAGGCCATTTCTGTACAGGTCTTGATTTTTTGGTACTTTTGTATCAAGACAAAAGTACATTACTGTGCATTCTCCTCTTATTCCTATATTTACTTAGATATTTCTGGCGTGATGAGCAATATAGGCATCAAGCTGGTTCCGTGTAGGATACCCTTCCACATCGCCTCTTACAGTGATTGCCAGCGAACCAATAGCATTTCCCCTAACAACGGCATCAGCCAGCGGCAACCCCTCTAGCAAGCCGGAAAGAACGCCAACGGCAAATCCGTCACCGGCACCGACTGTATCAATAACACGATTAACCCGAAACCCCTTTTGGTAGCCTCTTTCACAGGTTTCATCCTGATTATCTGTCGAATAATAGGCCCCATCAGGTCCATTCTTCATAATTACGTATTTATTCCCCAGCTTATGAAAAGAATCAGCCACCTTGTCCCATTCTGCCGTACCTAACAGCAGTTCAGCCTCTGCAATTCCCGGTAAAATGAGATCACTCATTCCAGCAATCTTAAGAAGCGTTTCCCGGGCAGCATCTTTTGACCATAGCTGCAGACGAATATTAGGGTCAAATGAAATTAATAAGCCTTTTTCTTTTGCAATGGTAATTGCCGCAAACAGAGTATCCTGGCAAGAAGAGCTAAGCGCCGGAAAAATACCGGTAACATGGAGCAGCTTGGCATCAGCAAAGTAATCGGCTTTTAATACTTCCGGTGTCATTTTACTGGCCGCTGAGCCGCGCCGGTAATATAACACCAACGGATCGCCAATTTCATTTAACTCCTTAACTAATAACCCCGTAGGATATTCAACTGAAAAAGAAACCTGCGAAGTATCAACACCCTCTCCTCTGATGGTATTACGAATATAAGTTCCGAACGGATCTTGACCAAGTGCGCTCAACCAGCCTACACTGTGGCCGATTCTGGCAAGCCCAATTGCTACATTAGACTCGGCACCCGCAATTTTTCGGCTATAGTTAGTTACAAACTGCAGCGAATCACTTTGATCGGCAACCATCATAACCATACTTTCACCTAGCGTTAGTATGTCAGGCATCGTATTCACCTCGTATATCCTATTGCTATTTACTGTTGCCTTTACAATTCCCCTCATATTAAAAAAATCCTGCGATTTTTTTGTGACTTTACTTCTGAAATATCGCCAAGTCCTTGACTTCCCAGCTTCACTAAAATAGCCAGAACGAAAACTGGCAGGAGGTGACCCACTAATGAATAAAACGGTATTAATCGTCGATGACGAATTGCGTATGCGAAAACTGGTTGCAGACTTTCTCCTACGGGAGGGCTATGCAATTCTGGAAGCAGCGGATGGACGGGCCGCTTTGGATATTCTCGCCAGAGAAAAGGTAGATTTGGTCATTCTTGATGTCATGATGCCTGAACATGATGGCTGGACAGTATGCAGGGAAATACGAAAAAAATCCGCTATTCCGGTCATCATGCTTACTGCCAAAGGAGAGGAAATTGATCAACTGTTCGCTTTTGAAATAGGTGCTGACGAATATATTACCAAGCCGTTCAGTCCTAAAATTTTAACAGCAAGGGTAAATGCTATTTTTCGCCGTCATGAAAGAGATAGGGCCTTCTCCTTTGGCGGGTTGGAAATCGATACTACCGCGAGGCAGGCTTCAATTGACGGAAAAACACTTGATTTGAGCCCAAAGGAATATGAATTGCTCATTTATTTAACCGACAACCGCGGCAGTGCGCTCAGTCGCCAGCAAATTCTAGATAAAGTATGGAACTACGATTATTTCGGTGACCTTCGTACAGTAGATACTCATATTAACCGGCTTCGCACCAAATTAAATCATAAAAGCGGCCTTATTCAAACCATACGGGGTTATGGCTATCGCTTTGAGGCGGACAAATGAGAGTATCCATTCGCACAAGACTATTCTTAAGCCTCACTGCCCTCGTATTGTTTTTTGTCTGTCTTTCCTTAATTTTGACATTATTGGGCTTAGAAAAGTTTTATATTTGGCAAAAGAAAAATATTCTCGTAGCTACCAGCCAAACCGTTGATGAAATGTATCCGGGAAATCCGGAAGAAATATCACTTGAGTTAGAACGAATCGGCAACAGGCTAGGTGCAGGCATCGTGATTTTCACTAAAGACGGCTATGTCAAATACAGCTCCTTTGGCCGCATCTTTAATCAGCGTCTCATGGAGCGCTTGCCCGGTATGCTCCATCATCCTCCCAGTGCTGTTCCCCCTGATCATCCCCGCCAAGGATCGTTTCGCTTGCCAAATATTCCTTTATCGTCGCTAAGAGAGCAAGAAATCATCAGCCCCCAAACAATGCTTGAAATGCAGCAGGACCGTGATTTAAAAATTGATTTCATTGTTCTTAAGCATCAGTTAAATAATGAAGATATTTTGCTGATCAGGCAGCCGCTGGCCCCTATGTCAGAGAGTGCAGAGGCTACTGCGCATTTTATTGCTTTTACCGGCTTGCTTTCCCTGCTTGCCGGCTGCATTTGGGCCTTCTTTTTTGCAAGGAAATTTACTCAGCCTGTACTGGAGCTCAATCGTCTCGCTCAAAGCATGGCTCAGCTTGATTTCTCGCAGAAATATACCGTAAATCGCAGCGACGAAATTGGTGAGCTTGGCCAGAATATTAATCACTTATCGGATCAGCTCGATACTGCTATAACCGATCTCAATTCCAAAAACAAGCAGCTGCTGGCAGACGTGGAAAAAGAGCGTAAGTTGGACAAAATGCGCAAAGATTTTATTTCCAGTGTTTCTCATGAATTAAAAACACCGCTCTCCCTTTTGTTGGGCTATGCAGAAGGTTTAAAAGAAAATGTCATTCACGATGAAGCAAGTAAAAATTACTATTGTTCCGTCATTATTGATGAGGCCGAAAAGATGGATAAGCTAATTAAAGATTTATTAAATTTATCCCAAATCGAATCTGGTTTCTATCAGCTTAACCGGACTGACTTTAATCTTTCTCTCTTGCTTGATGATATTTTGCTGAAATATCAAACGGTATTACACGACAAAGGGATCGCTCTAGAGGTTACCAAAGAAGCGGAGATCCTTATTAATGGCGATTCACTTCGAATTGAACAGATCATCCTCAATCTGCTGAACAATGCTATTGATCATACCGAATTTACCAAATCAATTAAAATCTATATTACACCTGTAGCTGATAAGCTCCGCTTTTTTATCTATAATTCGGGAAAGCCTATACCAGAAGACAGCCAGGAAAAAATTTGGACTAGCTTTTACAAAATCGATAAAGCCCGCACAAGAGAATATGGTGGTTATGGGCTGGGCTTATCTATCGTACGGGTGCTCCAGGAATTGCACGGCAATACCTACGGCAGTATCAACATGGCCGGGGGTGTCGCATTCTGGTTTGATTTAACAAAAGCTGAAAATAATTAATATGTTTAAATTTTTGTAACAAAACTGTAACAATTCTCCTGCATAATAACAATCAGAACACAATATTTCTCAGGAGAGTGAAATACATGAAAACAAGAATGTCAAAAAAAGTAGTTAGTGGAATTGCAATAGGCTGCCTGCTTCTTTCCCTTGGTGGCTTAGTACTTGCAAAGGAAGCAAAGCAAACAGGCGATACAAGACAGCAAACAGCCCAGACCTGCAGACCCAATCATGGTGGTATGGAGCAGCATTTCAACAGCAGCCTTGCTGCTCTGGTGCAAAACGGTACCATTAGTCAGCAGCAGTCTGATAAAATTGCTAATTTCTTTCGTGAAAAAAGAGCCGAACACCGTGCCAACAGAGAAGAAATGAAAAATGCCAGTCCCGACGAGAGGGCCGAAAAATTCCAGCAGTTCAAAAAAAACCATGAGCAAATGGCTAAAGAATTATCATCAGCTGCCGGCCTGACTGAAACACAGACTAAAGCTGTACTGGAGGCTCTTCGCCCGCCACAAATGCATGAAAAAATGGGAGAACGCATGACTGGCAAACTTAGTGAATTAGTCAGCCAGGGTAGTATAACACAGGAACAATCGGATAAGCTTCTCTCCTTTTTTAAGGAAAAACACACCCAGCGCCAAGCCGAGTTTGAAAAATTAAAAGGCATGACAGAAGATGAACGTAAAGCTTATTTTGAGCAAAAACATCATGACCGCCCCGATTTGGCCGCTGAGTTAGCCGCTGCCGGTGATTTGTCTGAGGATCAGGCGAAATTAGTTGCTGATGCCCTTCGCCCTGAGCACGGCCCCAAACGTGGTCCCCATTGTGCTCCCGATCAAAAATAATACGATAACGCAAAAACGCTTAAGCATTGCTGCTTAAGCGTTTTTGCGTTATCGTCACCTTATTATTTGCGAGACTCTGCAACAAATTTATCTGTATTGTGTACTTTTTTGTTGTGTCTGCATAGATTGTAATAGAACCAGCAATCAGCAAAAAGGAGGAGAAAAGTGCATATGGGATTCTTTGATGACATATGTAATAGACATTGGTGCGAGGAGCTAGAGTGTAGCTGCGGAATTAATGTCGTATTATTTACAGCTGACGGCTTCGCCTTCTTCGGGTTATTAGACCGTGTAGAAGATGGTATCGTTATTTTGCTTCCGGCTGCAGGGGAAAATGAGGTTTTCATATTAACTCCTGGCGGCGACATAGTTACAGAAGAGTTATCGTATATCGATGTTTGCACGATCGTTGCATTATCGAAAAATGTAGTTGAAAACCCATTTGAGGAAGATGACTGCGAAAGAGGAGGGAAATAAAGGTGAGCGACGAATTAGTAAATCGCGACTTTAACTGCCGTCTTCTTCATGTTTTACGGAGATTAGAAGGCGAAGAAGGCGTAAATATCAGAACAGTAGGCCTGTTTCAATTTAATGCCGAAGGGCGCCTGGCCCGCGTAGAAGACCGGTTAGCATTGCTTACAGATGTAGCAGTATTTCCGCCCGGCTTAGACTACTCCTTCCAATTAAGTAATGTTACAGTTAATCTGTGCGCTATTACTTCTATTGGTCAGGGCTGCTAATAACAAAAGCTCCGTAATTTCTCGGAAACTTCGTACGATCCTATTCATTTATCATGCGTATAGTATACACAAGATAACATATATCCCTATTGCAGGAGCCTGTTGAATGATCAACGGGTTCTTGTTTTTTACTAACCTGCCGTTAAATAATTAAACCTTGTATTGACTGTACACTGAACAATGTCTATAATAATACTCAAGCATAGTTGTGTGTACACAAAATACATCGATGTAATAAATGTACACGAGACCGTTACTTGCTCTGTTCGGTCTTAACCAAGTAGTACAGGTGCAGCGCTGCACTACACCGCGGAGATACCTCCGGTGGAAGGTCGTACTTTGCGACTTTCTGCCGGAGTTTATTTTTTTAAATGGCTTGAAACTCTACTTTATTTATGCAGGATATGCCTGCTACCGCTTAGTATTACCTGTTAGGAGGGGTTAAAATTGGTAAAAGAATTTTCATTGGGGTTTGGTGATAAAGAACTGAAAGTCACCTTGCCGGAAGAACAAGTCATCAATGTGGTTGAAGGTAAGCCAGCCAATGCCATTAGCGATATTGCCGCAGCAGTAAAAGAGGCACTGGCTAATCCCATTGACTCGCCGCCATTAAAAGAGGTGGTAACTCCAGGCGATACAGTTGCTATTATTGCCAGTGATATTACTCGCCAGTGGATTAAACATGATCAGTTCCTGCCGGTACTACTTGATGAATTAAACGCAGCAGGCATACCGGACAGTGCTATTAAACTGGTTGTTGCCCTTGGAGCCCATCGACACCATACTGATCAGGAAAATATATTAGTATATGGTCAGGAAACAGTCAGTCGCATTGAAATCGTACAAAGTCATGCTCCAACGGAAGAGGACTTCGTCTATGTTGGCAAAACCTCGCGCGGTGTCGACACCTACTTCAATAAGCATGTCGTTAATGCAGATAAAGTTATTCTGACAGGCGGAATTGTCTATCATCTGATGGCCGGTTTCGGCGGCGGCCGCAAGGCGGTTATGCCTGGTATATCAGGATACGCAACCATTCAAGGCAATCATAGTTTCTGCCTCCATGATGTAGTTGGGCAGGGCGTTAGTCCGCACTGTATCTCCGGTAAACTGGAAGGCAATAACATGCATGAAGACATGACAGAAATGGCCGAATTATTAAAACCAGCATTTCTACTAAATGTTGTTTTCAATGCAGAAGGAAAGTTCTCGCGGTTTGTAGCTGGTCATTGGTATACTGCATGGCTGGAAGGCACCCGCACAGTTGAGCGTATTTTCGGCGTTCCCATTACCGCGAAAGCAGATTTGGTTATTGCCTCAGCCGGTGGTTTCCCTAAAGACATTAATCTGTATCAAGGCTCTAAAACAATTGATAATGCCTTCATGGCCACCAAAGAAGATGGAGTTATTATTCTGCTTTTAGAGTGCCGTGATATTATGGAGCCGCCTGACTTCAGCAGCTGGTTCAACTACGAGTCATTATACGACCGGGAAGTTGCACTTCGCGAAGGCTTTACTGTTCCTGGTTTTATTGCTGTAAAATGCGGTCTGATGGCCAAGCAAATCCCCCATATCGTTGTAACTCTTCCCGAAAACAAAGCCTTTATTGAAAAGGCAGGGATGATCGCCGTAACGACCATGGAAGAAGCGATGGCGATAGCCGAAGAAAAGCTGGGCCGCAAAGATTACACAATAACCGTTATGGCTCATGCCGCAAATACCGTACCCATTCTGCAAGACTAGTATTGCAGTGATTCACAATAAAAACAGCTCAGAAATAGAATCCGTTCTATTTCTGAGCTGTTTTTTATTTGCTTATAACGAACTGTACAAAAACTCTTTTCCCTTTTCCGTCAGTACAAGTCCATTTCTCCCCCGGCTTACAATAACGAATTGCCGCTCTTCCAATAATGCGATATAATGGCGCATTGCGCTTTCTGGTATGTTCAACTGATTTGCCAAGGACCTGCGCCCAATAGGCTTGTAACCATTATTGGCGCTGGCAATCAACAATAGTATTTCCCGAATAGCAGGATTCGCTTTTTGACGATGATTACAACCAGAATAGTCAGCTAGTAATTCTTCCGGCAGCAATTGCTCGTCCGGGCTCTCTTGAGGGGAAAGGCTGACCAGATGCTCCACTACATTCTGCAATTCCCGGATATTACCAGGCCAGTTGTATGCCGTAAGATAGGGAGCAATAAACTGAAAGTATTCTTCCACCTTCAACGCAGGATACGATTTGCAATATTCACGATAAAAACTACTTGCCAGAACGAGAATATCCGGTTTTCTCTCTCTGAGAGGCGGAAGTTTAATTGGCAAAACCTTTAACCGATAATATAAATCCTCTCTAAACTTCCCCTGGTGAATGAGTGCTTTCAAATCAACATTAGTAGCCGATATTACTCGCACATCAACGGGAATAATCTGAGAACTGCCAATACGACGGACCTGCTTTTCCTGAAGAACTCTCAGCAGCTTAACCTGAAACGATAAAGGCGCATCACCGATTTCATCTAGAAAGATAGTGCCTTTATGCGCTTGCTCAAATAATCCAGGCGCTCCGCCTTTTCTGGCACCAGTAAAAGCACCTTCACTATATCCAAATAATTCACTTTCCAGCAGGCTCTCGGTAAGTGCTGCAAAGTTCACTGCAATAAAGGGTCCCTTTCTTCGTGATGATACATTATGAATGCCCTGAGCAAATAACTCTTTGCCTGTTCCGCTTTCGCCTTGAATCAAAATCGGCGATTCTGAGTTTCCTAATTTGCGTGCTAATTGTTTTGCTCGTTGAATTTCTTCACTTTCACCAATAATTTGATCTAATGTATAACGGGCAAAATTTTGCTGCCGAACCAAATTCCGCCTTAATTCTTCTTCCATTCTTTGAATTTCCGTTACATCTTTAAAAGTATAGATTCTGCCGCCAGAGCTATCCCCCTGCATCAGAGAGGCTGCCGTCACAATCCACTGCCGGTTATCGATTTTGATAATCTGTTCTTTGTCAGCCTCCTTGGAAAACAGCCTGAAACTGTTTTTATCCATTTGCTTTGGATTTAGTTTTTTACCAACAATTTCAGCGCTGCTTAAGTTTAAGAGCTGCGCGGCAATAGCGTTCACTACCGTAACATGATTTTTTTCATCAAAGGCGATGATACCGTCATGAACTCTATTAATAATGACTTGCAGTTGATTCTGCATTTGACTATGTCTATCGGCCATCTGCCGGGTTTGCTTGATGAACTCAATGATTTCTCTAACATAATTAGCCGATAGCAAATTGGCCGTATCATCTAATAAGGAAAAAGCTCCTAAAATTTCTACCAGTGTTGTAAAATCAATATTCCTGTGCCCAATATCCACGATATTCTCAACAAAGTCCGGAACAAGCTCCTCTTGCCCGGTAGTAACAGCTGTTTTTAAGCGAGGATACAGCTTAGCATCAGGGGCACAAGGATAGTAGTTAATGTGATTTATCCCCAGCGTCTCCAGCAGCAGGATTGTTTCTACCGTCGTTGTCAGCAAATCACTCACTAATAGTACTTCTGAACCTGCCGGAATCGTAAAAAGACGCTCTATTTCGTGGTAATTAATCGACCGCCTTGCAACAATCACCGGACATCCGGGGTCAATATATTGCTGTGCCTCGTGATAAATCTGCTGACTAGTGATCACAACAAGATCTTCCCCGCTCAACAATTTGATATTGCCTTCTAAGTAGTATCCGGTAACGGTAACTTTATCTTTTAATAGGTTTTGCAATTGTCTGGTCAGCGCCTTGGAAGTATTTTGACGTTTGGAAATAAGCGCAAGCTTTCTCACTAGTTCATCCTCCATTACCGGTCCTATTATACTTCAATCGGTATAAAAGGGATGAAAAGGGATTCCCTTTTCATCCCTTTTATGTTTATTTTACAGGTAAAACAACAAATAATCCAGGCATTATTACAATAACACACACAAACGGCCACTGGCACAATACTTGCATACTCATGTAGTGGATTAACAATAAAACTTTAAGGAGGATAACAAATTGAAGACTAATGAACCAAATCACGAGCCCCAGTCGAACTCCCCCGTTCCTTTATCTGGTTACATTATTTTAGTAGTTGCTATTCTAATTTTTTCCGGTATCTTTGCTAGCTCTAAAGGGTGGATTACTGTCTTTGATTTTGATACCCTCAACGGCAAATTTGGTACTATGAAAGATGCCGCAAAAGCAACATTCGTCGGCAGCGGAGGCTTTGGAGCCAAGGACGGATTCATGTTTGCACTAAGCCTTGTTCCGGGCGTCATGCTGGCTTTAGGTATTATTGAAGTAGTTGAGCATCTTGGTGGACTAAAAGCGGCTCAAAAGCTGCTTTCTCCCATATTGCGTCCCATTCTTGGTATTCCTGGCATTACTGGTGTTGCCTTAATATCCAGCTTACAAAGCACCGACGCCGGTGCCGGTATGACCCGTGCTCTCTATGAAAACGGCCAGATAACAGAAAAAGAGCGGCTCATTTTCTCAGCCTTTCAATTTACTGCTGGCGGAACTGTTACCAACTATCTAAGCTCCGGCTCTGCACTCTTTGCCTTTCTTACAGTACCTACCATGTGGCCTTTAGTTGTTCTTTTTCTAATGAAAATTTTTGGTGCCAATATCATGCGTTTCTACTTAATTACTGTTGATCGGAGGAGTGCAGCTAATGAACGATAAAACAATCATTGACGTATTTGTTGACGGTGCTAAAAAAGGCTGGAATATGGGGGTAAATAACATCATCCCTAACGTCCTAATGGCCTATGTCTGTATTCACATCTTGCAGATAACGGGTTTGCTCACAATGCTCGGCAATTTATTTACACCCGTTATGGCGATTTTTGGTCTCCCTGGTCAGTCAGTTATGGTCCTCTTCAGTGCTATGATGTCTATGGGTGGAGCTGTCGGAGTTGCCCACGGTCTCTATACTAACGGAATTCTTACCGGCACTCATATTACGATTCTCATCCCTGCTATCTATCTTCTCGGTTCAAAAATTCAATATTTTGGCCGACTGCTTGGCACCGTTGGCATACCCGCCAAATATTATCCCGGACTGTTGGCTATATCAGTATTAAATGCCGCTGTAGCTATGTTGCTTATGCGCTTTATTGCCTAACGAATTCTAGGAGGTCTCAGCATGACAATATTACAAACAAGAGTACAGGAAATCTGGACTATACTCCATGCCATGCCGGAAGTTGGCTTTGCTGAAATAAAGACATCGGCCTATTTAGCTGCACAGCTCGAGGCAGCGGGATATCAAGTTAAAACCGGTGTGGGTAAAACTGGAGTAATTGGAACATTAACCGGAGCAGAGCCGGGTCCTACACTAGCCTTGCGAGCTGACATGGACGCTCTGGCCCATATGGTAGATAATCAAGAATGTGCCATTCACTCCTGCGGTCATGATGCTCATTCGGCAATTGTTCTGACAGTTGCCGAAGAGATTGCTCATAAGGGCATTAGCAAAGGGACATTGAAAATAATATTTCAACCAGCAGAAGAAAAATTATTTGGCGCTATCCGCATGATAGAAGATGGGGCTATTGATGATGTTGATATTCTACTGGGCCTGCATTTACGCCCCATTCAGGAGGCCACCCTTGGTCAGGCTACTCCCGCTTTGTATCACGGTGCCAGTTATGTCATGGAAGCTACGCTGCGTGGCGCTGCCGCGCATGGGGCAAGACCGCACCTTGGCATTAATGCAATTGATGGTGCAGCAGCTGCCGTTCAGGCCATTAATGCCATCCGCGTAAATCCCGTCATCCCTTCTTCAGTAAAGGTCACTAAGCTTCATGCCGGGGGACCTGCTTCTAATGCCATTCCCGAACAAGCTTTATTAACAGTTGATCTTAGGGCACAGGATAATGCAACCATGAACGAACTGCTGAAAAAAACAGCGCAGGCCATAGAAGCGGGAGCTGCCACTGTTGGCTGTCAGGCAACAGTAAACGTGCTTGGTGGCTGCCCTGCTGCTGAGTACAGTCCGCCTATCATTACTCTGGCAAAAGAAGCCATTGGTCATGTCCTGGGCTGTGACGGACTGCTTGCCCCCATTACTACCCCTGGCGGTGAAGATTTTCACTTTTATGTTAAGCATAAGCCAACGCTGCAAGTCGGCTACATTGGCTTAGGAGCTGATCTAACTCCTGGACTCCATCATCCGGCAATGACCTTTAACAAAGACTGCCTGCCTGGTGGAGTAAATATTCTCCTGTATATGGTCGATAAGCTGCTGGGGATAAATAAATCGCGTTAAAACCGTGTCAACGGACTCCCCATGACATAAAAATGAAGGGCTGCGTGGAACTCATCCACACAGCCCTTCGTTTTATCCCACTTTTCTCCCGCCTAAATAAGCTTCCATTACTCTGGGGTCATTCGCAATATCTTCAGCTTTGCCATGTAAAACAACGCGTCCGGTTTCCATGACATAGGCATAATGCGCAATTTTAATGGCTTGGCGAACATTTTGCTCTACTAACAGTATTGTTGTACCATCACCGTTGATTTCCTGAATGACCTTAAAGATATCAGCTACTACCAACGGCGCCAGTCCCATAGAAGGCTCATCCAAAAGCAACAGTTTTGGTCTCGCCATTAAAGCTCTGCCGATTGCCAGCATTTGCTGCTGTCCTCCGGAAAGAGTTCCGCCTAGTTGCTGCTTGCGCTCCTCTAAGATCGGGAACCGGTTAAATACTTTGCGAATATCGTCCTGGATAGCATTGTCATTACGCTGAAAAGCTCCCATTTCCAGATTTTCCAGCACCGTCATCTGTGAAAGAATGCTGCGCCCTTCGGGAACAAGCGATATTCCTTTATTCACGATTTTATGCACCGGCAGACCAGTTATGCTTTCACCTTGAAATTCTATTTTCCCTGACGCAGGCTTAATTAGCCCCATAATTGTTTTCATGGTAGTAGTCTTACCGGCGCCGTTGGCGCCGATAAGCGATACGATAGAGCCGGCAGGAACGGATATATCGACAGTCTTCAATGCTGTAATGCTGCCATAACCGGCAACAAGCTGACTAATAGTAAGCATATTACGCATCCTCCTTTCCCAAATAGGCTTCAATCACTTCGGGATTCTCCTGTATATCTGCCGGTATTCCTTCCGCGATCTTGCGGCCAAAATTTAAAACAACCAGCCTTTCGCAAATACTCATCATCAGATGCATATCATGTTCAATGAGAATGACGGACTTGCCCAGCTGTTGAATCCTGGTAATAAGCAGCCGCAAATCATCTGTTTCGCTTTCATTCATTCCAGCCGCAGGTTCATCCAGCAAAATAAGCTCAGGATCAGTAGCCAATGCTCTGGCAATCTCCAAACGTCGCTGCTTACCATAAGATAGAGCTCCTGCCACTGTATTTATTTCATCACCGATTCCAGTTAACTGCAGCATATGAATTGCTTTATCCCGAATCGCTCTTTCTTCGCTGCGCTGTTTTGAGGTTCTCCACAGCCCTTGCCACAAACCGGCATGTGTCCGGCAATGAGCACCGATCATAACATTTTCCAAAACGCTCATGTGCCCGAACAACCGGATATTTTGAAAAGTGCGGGCTATACCAAGCTCAGTGATCTTGTGCGGCTTAATGCCCGTAATAGGCTGATCCCGGTAATAGACAGCACCGGTACTAGGTACCAGCACACCGGTAATAAGGTTAAACAATGTTGTTTTACCGGCTCCGTTCGGACCGATAACCCCAAGAATTTCTCCCGGTTTAACATCAAAACTGATTCCTGCTAAAGCAGCCAAGCCACCAAAATTCTTACTTACCTTCTCAAGCTTCAGCATCATCTGCAGGCCTCCTTGAAGCTTCAGTCTTTACAGACCCAACATGTGAACCAGTCAGTTTAGACCGCCAAAAACGGATTGTGTCTTCACTGATAAGTCCTTGCGGCCTGAATATCATCATCACAACTAAAATTGCACCATAAATCATTTCGCGGTATTCTGCAACCGAACGCAGCAATTCAGGAAGAGATGTTAAAATAACCGATCCGAGGAGCGGCCCCCAAACCACATTACTACCGCCAAAAACAGCAAACAGTAGAATTTCTACTGCGCGGTGATAGGAAAAGTCTTTGGGACCAATGTAGAAGGTAAGATGCGCTGCCAAACCACCCGCTATCCCAGCAACAAATGCACCGATAAAAAAAGCCAGCAGCTTATAATATACCGTATTCACGCCTGTTACCTCGGCAGCATGTTCATCTTCCTTAATTGCCGCAAAAGCCCGGCCAATGCGCGAGCTGCGCAGTCTGAGTGAGAAAAACACAAGAAATATGACAATAAGCAAGAGCAAGATAATCACCGCAATATTACTTACTTGCTGCAAGGTAAGCCCCAGTGTTCCCTGCCCCAGGCCAGCGGCAGAGAGTTGTTTTCCGATCAGAGCGCTTAAAGAAGGGATACCGGAAAGTCCTAATGCGCCATTTGTTATCTTCATATTGAGAATAATAACCCGCACCACTTCACCAAAACCAAGTGTAGCAATCGCCAGATATATGCCCTGAAGCCGGGTCGTAGGTATACCAATCACGGCAGCAAGCAGACAGGCGGCAATACCGCCTACTGGTATTGCGAGAAATATAGGCAGCCCCATTTTTAGGGACAACAATGCTGATGTATAGGCACCAACACTCATGAATCCGGCATTTCCCAAAGACAGCTGGCCCGTAGACAGCGTCAGGTAAATGCTAATGCCAAGTATGGCATTAATAAGCATAAACATGGCAATCTGTAGGTAATAGGGGTTTAGTAAAGCTTCCATGTTTAACGCCTCCCTTCTGAAGCCCGGCTGCCGAATAGTCCCTGGGGCCGTAAAAACAACAGGAATATAATCAGTCCAAAAGCGACTGCTTCGCGGTAAGACGAAGATCCATAAGCCACGCTGAACACTTCTGCAACTCCCAGAATCAGACCACCCACCATTGCTCCCGTCACATTTCCCAAACCGCCTAAAATCAGTACAGCCAACCCTTTAAAGCCCATAGATATGCCCATTGTAGGCTCAACAGCATTGAAGGCCAGCCCTACCAGTACTCCAGCTACTGCTCCCAGCCCAGAAGCCAGCATAACCGTGAGCACAATAACCTTACGTGTATCGATCCCCAACAGTCCGGCTGTTTCTATGTTTTCTGCAGTGGCCCGGATGGACTTGCCTAGTTTCGTTTTATCCAGCCAAAAGCGAAGCGTAATCATTAGTCCAAAAGAGATAGCAAGAATAATAATTTGGATGAGCGAGATTTTCAGTGTACCAATCTCAAATAACTGGCCCGAATAAATTGGGGGGAAAGACTGCGCCTGAGGTCCAAATATCTTAAGCGCCAGACTCTCCAGGAAAATGGATACTCCTATTGTACTAATCAGCGGAGCAAGATGAGACACTTCTCTGCGGCGCAGAGGGCGGAGCGCTACCCTTTCTAAGAGATAGCCCAACCCCGCTCCCACTGCCATAGCACCTGCTAAAGCCACGAAAATGCTCACATTGAACTTTGTGACAAGCATCAAGCCGACAAAAGCCCCAATCATGAATATTTCACCATGAGCCATATTTACGATGTTCAGTACACCGAATATCAAAGTATAGCCTAATGCAATTACTGCATACGTACTGCCTAATGTGAGGCCATTGACCACCTGTTGCAAGAACACTCGATTCACCCCTTCTCTGATTAGCACCTTATCAGCTCTAAGCCAGCGAATACTGGCGGTCTTAAAGCTGACAAGGTACTTGCTTCCTCTTCTTATTTCAGTTCGGTAAATTTACCATCTTTAACAACAAGGATGGTTACATCCATTGCCGGATTACGCTTAGCATCAAATGCAAACTTGCCTGTTATGCCTTGAAAATCTTTTACGGCTGCCAGGCTGTCACGCAGTTTTTTACGATCTGTTGTCGTCCCAGCATTCTCGATTGCGTTTGCCATAATGTATAAAGCATCATAGGCCTGCGCAGAGAATTGATCCGGCTCTTTATTGTACTTCGCTTTAAAAGCAGCTACGAAATTTTTCACCTTTTCGTCATCCTTGCCAGGAAACCAGGGACTGGCCACAACAGTACCTTCTGCAGCGCTGCCTGCAAGTTTAATTAATTGGGGCGAGTTGAAACCATTGTTGCCAACGACAGGAACGGTAATGCCAATTTCCCGGGCTTTTTTTAGAATAAGCGCAGCTTCCTGATATAAGGCTGAAATGATAATAGCATCCGGTTTAAGAGCTGCAATTTTGGTGAGCTGGGCTGAGAAATCCGTATCTTTATCAGCAAAGGTTTCTACCGTTACCGTCTCCAGGCCATTATCTTTAATCGCTTGCTCAAATGTCTTGAATCCAGATACGGTGAAATCGTTGTTATTGGAATACATGACAGCGACTTTTTTCAGTGCAAATTTTTCTTTCGCTTTTTTAACTACATTCGGAAGGGCCAGCGACTCAGGCAGCGAGTTGCGGAATACATACTCACCAATATCGGTAATTCCTTCGGCGGTAGTAGAAGTTCCCATAATAGAAACCCCAGCCTGACTGGCAATAGGACCGGCAGCAAACATTTCACCACTCAAGGTAGGTCCAATAATCGCCAGTACATTATCTTTATGAATCAGCTTATTAGTTGCATTGATTGCTTCATTTTTTTCACCTTTTGAATCTTCAAAAACAAGTTCTAGCTTGGTCTTGCCTTTAGCATTGATTTCATCTCTTGCAAGCTCCAGGCCCTGGCGGATCGCCTCACCATAAGCAGCACCGCCGCCGCTTAGAAAAGAAACCACCCCGATTTTAGCTGCACCGCCTCCTGCCGAACTCCCCGGTGCCGGAGCCTGACCACCGCCACATCCGGCTGCAACAGCTGTAAATACTGTAATAAGAGCTGCCGCTGTCCACTTTCGTATCCCACTTCTCATTTTATTCATTCTTATTTCCACCCTTCTTTTCTTGTATTTCCGGTAAAATCTAAGTAATAAGGCCAAGCAAAGATCGTTCGGGTCATCCCTCCTCTTACTAAAATAGAAAAGCCCCTACTGGAACAGGTAACCTGCCAGTAGGGGCGTGGAATCGCGGTACCACCCTACAATTATACTCTTGGCCCGGCAATTATTGCCGGACCATCCTTAACGCCGGATCGCGCTTAGGCCTAAAGTATACTTGAATCCAGTATACACACTCAGCCAAAGAGTTCATGGGCGAAGTAACGGCAACAGTCACGTACCGGCTCGCACCATCCGCCGGCTCTCTGGACGTTTTCCCTGTTGCTTTTATCCCAATCATTACTTTTACGTATCGTCTTATGAAATTAAAAACTGCAGAAGATTTCCTGAAGCAAGAAACCTTCCGCAGAGTCTTTTGTACTCACGGTGTGGCGCAGCACCATTGCCGCACTTGCATCGCTCGGACCAGACCTGTTTGTAACAGCGGAACCCTAGATGCACTTCCTCACGATATACTTTGTACTTGTTATTCATTATCACAGGACACTCGTCTTTTGTCAATAGTTTTGCTCATTTTAATTTACACTGTTACATTAAAAAATACAAAAGCTTCGTACAGTTATACTAACGAAGCTTTTGTATCGCTATCACTTATTTATTTACCTGTAAAGGCAGCTTTACGCTTCTCTACAAATGCAGACATTCCTTCCTTTTGATCAGCAGTGGCAAAGCAGAGCCCAAATACCTCCGCTTCAAAAGCAACTCCCGACTCCAGATCAACATCAAGGCCTTCATTAACGGCAGCTTTACACAATTCTACCGCTACAGGCCCGCGAGACATGATCGTCTGCGCCACGCTTTTCGCCTTATCGAGCAGCGCTTCCGGTGCTGTTACCTGATTGACCAGTCCAATGCGGTATGCTTCGGCAGCATCAATCATATCACCAGTAAACAGCAGCTCTTTGGCACGCCCCTTACCAACCAGCCGGGGTAATCTCTGTGTCCCGCCAAATCCCGGTGGAATGCCCAGACTCACTTCCGGCTGGCCGAGCTTGGCCTTTTCAGAAGCAATGCGTATATCACAAGCCATTGCTAACTCGCAGCCGCCGCCAAGTGCAAACCCATTAACAGCAGCAATTACCGGCCTAGGGAAGTTTTCAATTTTATTAAATATACCTTGCGCAAATTTAGCCCATTTACGGCCTTCAACAGCTGACATTGGCAGCATTGCCGTAATATCCGCACCGGCAACAAAGGACTTTTCGCCACTGCCCGTAATGATCACTGTTTTTACGGTATCGTCACCGGTCATTTGATCGAATATATCGCTAAGATCTTGAAGGGTATCATAATTTAGTGCATTTAATGCCTTAGGTCGGTTGATCGTAATCATGCCGACACCATTTTCTACTTGAAACAGCAAATTTGCATAATCCCTCATATGAACTACTCCTTTTTCTTATCCGTTATTTGGGCCTGTGAGCCTCCTACCGTAATATATTCCCTGCAATTACCATTCGCTGCGCTTCATTCGTGCCTTCATAAATTTGTGTAATTTTAGCATCGCGCATCAGGCGCTCGACGGGATACTCACGACTAAAACCATACCCGCCATATACCTGAACGGCATCAGTGGTGACCTCCATCGCCACATCAGAAGCAAACATTTTGGCCATGGCTGCTTCCTTCGAATAAGGTAGATGCCTGGATTTATTGTAAGCAGCCCGATAAGTAAGGAAACGGGCTGCATCAACTTTTGTCGCCATATCGGCTAACTTGAAACTGATTGCCTGGTTGCTTGCAATCGGCTTGCCAAATTGAATTCTTTGCTTTGCATACTTAATTGCGGCCTCAAGTGCCCCCTGAGCAAGTCCAACTGCTTGTGCGGCAACGCCTATCCGCCCGCCATCCAAGGTAGTCATAGCAATTTTAAAGCCATCCCCTTCCTTGCCTAGCAGATTACCGGCAGGAACCCGACAGTTTTCCATAATTACTTCCCGCTGCACGGAAGAGCGAATGCCCATTTTCACTTCCTTTTTGCCAAAGGATAATCCGGGTGTACCTTTTTCTACAATGAAAGCACTCATCCCTTTGATACCGGCGGCCTTATTCGTTGAGGCAATAATAACCTCGATTTCCGCTTCTCCACCGTTGGTATTAAACACCTTAGTACCATTTAGCAGATAATAATCACCATCACGAACGGCTGTCGTGGAGGCATTAGCCACATCAGTACCGGCATTGGGCTCGGTTAGGCCGAATGCACCTAACTTCACGCCTTCTGCAAGAGGTCTTAAGTATTTTTGTTTTTGCTCTTCTGTGCCATAATTAAAAATCGGCCAGGCACATAACGAAGTGTGAACAGATAAACCGATCCCTGTTGATCCGCAGATCCGCGATATTTCTTCAACTGCAATTGCATAAGACAGAAAATCACTGCCTGCTCCGCCATATTCTTCCGGATAAGGCAGGCCTAAAAAGCCAAGCTCACCCATTTGATCAAATATTTCCCGGGAGAATAGTTCCTTTTCATCCCGCTCTGCAGCGGATGGGGCAATTGACTTTTCTGCAAAATCTCTCACCATTTTCCGGATACTTTCTTGCTCGGCAGTTAAAACAAATTCCATTTTTTGTACCTCCACATCATTTTTTAATAAAAATTCCATAACAAGCTAACTACTACGTTCACCGTCCTTCAACTAACAGAAATTATTTATACAATAATTTTGGATATTGTAATTTTGCACGCAAAATTTATAACTAAAAAAAAGAGAAATTATAATTTCTCATATATATTTAATAGTACTTTACGGAAGACACGAACTTCTTCTTCGCTGCAGCCTTCCAGCATCGTCTTTGCAACACTTTGCATAATAGCGATAGCCTGGTCACGAATTGCATTTGCTTCTTCTGTCAGATATATATAATACGAACGCCGATCCTCAGGCACATCCACTCTTGATACGAAATGAGCCCGTTCCAGACGATCAATTAATCCCGTAAGAGTTGAATTGTCAAGATAACTTTTTTTACTTAATTCCGTAATCGATACGCCATCTCCCTTATACAGGGCATACAATACTACCAATTGGCCGGGTGTTATGCCGAGGCCGTGTTCTTCTAATAGTTTTTTTGTAAACTGAAAATGCTTCTGCTCAGATTTGGCGAGTAAAATACAAACATTATCAAAAATCTCTAGCACATTATTTACCCCTATACTTTGTTTACTAATATTTTGCGTTCACATTATTATTCTAATTGTTTTTTGAAAACTTTGCAAATACTTTTTCCTATTTTTAATGCGTAGCATAATTCTAAAAAAATCTTGACTTTAAAATGATTAGCATTATAATAAAAGCCAGAAGTATTTTGCACGCAAATTAAATTTGCATATTTTTTTCAAATTATATTTTGTTAACAAAATATCACAATGCAAACAAATTTCGAATTATCATTTTATTCACATACTTTGTGTGCGAAATATCATTAGCTGTTTAAGGAGGTATTTATGATGCGTTGCGCTATTTTTTCATTCGGTTCTACCCAACTCCTTACCCTTGTGAGCCATTTAATTGATTCTCATCAGGTTATTAACCATGAGAACCCGGCATCTACAGCCTGCGGTATTGCCAGAATCTATTACTCCTATTGCTGATTAAAAGATGCCTGAGGTTGCAATCAGCTGCAATTTCAGGCATCTTCTTGTTCAGTTTTGAAGACTACTTATAGTTTACTTCCGTATTCACACAGGCCGGCAGCGGCTTACCGGCCAGCCCGGCTAGTAAATTATCAGCCGTAAGCTCTGCCATAGCTGTCCGTGTTCCGACTGTTGCACTGCCAATATGAGGTACAATAAGAATATTGGACAACTTTAACAGCGGATGTGATCCCGGCAGCGGCTCTGGGTCGGTAACATCGAGTGCAGCATAGGCGATTTTTTCAGTTTCCAAAGCTTCTATTAAGGCTTGCGTATCAACGACCGCTCCTCGCGAAACATTGACAAAATAAGCAGTTGGCTTCATTTGAGCAAATTCTTTTCGCCCAAAAAGCCCCTTCGTTTCTTCCGATAACGGTGTTAGTACAATAATACAATCCGCCTCTGCAAGCAGCATCTCAAAAGACCGGTATTCGGCCCCAATTACTTCTTCATCAGTCCGTCGATTGCGATTATGATAGATAATGTTCATCCCAAATGCCCGGGCTCTTCTCGCCACTGCAACACCAATTTGCCCCATGCCCACGATGCCAAGCGCCTTGCCGGTAAGGTCCATGCCAAAAGGGATGCTTTTCCCCGGCACCCAATGGCCGCCCCGAACAAAATTCCAACCCTCATGCAGCCTGCGGGCTGCGCAAAGCAAAAGACTGAAAGCTAGTTCGGCAGTCGTTTCTACAAGCACTCCGGGAGTGTTGCCGAAAGGGACACACTTGCTGGTGCATGCTGCAATATCAACATTGTCATAGCCGACTGACGCCTGGGCAATGACTTTAAGCTCAGGAGCATGACGCAGCAAATCCTCATCTACGCGAATATTGCCGCTGGATACAAGTCCTTGAGCATCCTTAATCCATTCCAGCAGCGTTTCTCTTGGAATAGGCTCCGGTTTTTCCCACACCTTTACCTCACAATTATGTAGCACCTTTTGAAATGCCGGTTCCATTAATTTGTTCGTCATCACGACTCTGTACTTGCTCATTGCGTCACCTCAATTCTCATTTTTCAACTTAGCAGCAGAAAATAATTTCCTGGACTTTAACTAGTACTGATTGGGTTCCCTACTTTTGGCTAGAATCCTGCATGCCTTGCGAAGCAGACAAGTCTGCTTTTCAAAGATAATTTTCCGTTATCGTCCATAGGTTACTTAATCGCTATTTTATTTATTAGCAAATTATGGTATAAAGAAAGCAGCAATCCCTTGATGCATTAAAGGAGGTCTCTATATGCGCTTTATTACATATGAGTATGCCGGTCAGTCTGCACTTGGCTTACTAGCAGCTTCCGGACAACACATCATCCCGTTGGAGGCAGGCGAACGCCGTTATTTAGGAGACGTAAAACTGCCGTCTACTATGCTTGCTCTGATTGAGCAAGGTGATTCTGCCCTTGAAAGAGTACAGGCAATTGCAGTAAAATCGGCCAACGATCCTGACACCAGTTTGCTGCTGCAGCTTAATCAGGTCCGCTTATTAGCACCAATTCCCCGTCCTCTCAAAAACATTTTCTGCATTGGCAAAAATTATGCAGAGCACGCTATGGAATTTGATCAAACAGCGAATCCCGATGTGGCCATTCCGAAATATCCCGTAATTTTCACTAAAGCTCCAACTACCGTAATCGGGCCGGGAGCGGGGATTAAAAGTCATAGTCAGATTACCCAAGCACTTGACTATGAGGTAGAATTAGCTGTAATTATCGGTAAGCGCGGCTCCTACATCAAACCGGAAGAAGCAATGGACTATATCTTCGGTTATACCATTCTGAACGATATTACGGCAAGAGATTTACAAAAGCATCATCTTCAGTGGTTCCGGGGAAAAAGCCTCGATACATCGGCACCTATGGGCCCCTATATCGCTCACAAGTGCTTGATACCCGATCCAGGTAACCTAACCGTATCCTTAACAGTCAATGGCGAAACGCGGCAGCATGCATCAACAGCTGATTTTATTTTTACTATACCAACATTAATCAGTACTATCTCAGCAGGCATTACCCTTGAGGCGGGCGATATTATTTCGACAGGCACTCCTGCAGGCGTTGGCGCTGCACGTAAACCGCCGCAGTTTTTAAGGGCTGGCGATGTGTTAGAATTAACAATTAGCGGACTAGGGACACTATCCAATACTGTTATTGATTAAACAGATATACCCCTGATCGTGCGTTGCACGATCAGGGGTATATCTCTATATAGGGGGACAATTATGCCGGCAACATACACTTCATCACCAGCCTGTCTTGTCCCTCACCATATTCAGCCTTACGGAACTCAGAGACTATAAAACCAAGCTTCGTTTCATACAGCTTTACCGCTCCGGTATTAGCTGGATCTACGGTCAATTCCACCTCTCTAATGCCTTGTTGGGCTAGTTGCTGAAAGCTTTCCGTTAGCAGTTCCGTCCCAATACCCTTGCCCCGCCAATTTTGGCAAACCGATACTCCAACCAAATACGCCTTCTTGAAGTCATTCCAGTCCAGCATATACTGGATGGAACCTACGATTATTCCTTCGCGCCTGCCTGCGAAAACACGGCCATGTCTGATAAGGGGTACGAGATGCCACTCATTCATGCCACCACTGCCGAAGGCTTCCCTGTCTAATTCAACCAAACGGCTAATAACCGCTGCTTCAACGGCACTTATTTCTTCAATCATTATTTTTTTTCTCCTTATATTCCTTTTTTACATATTTGGAATCACAAGCAGAAAGAAGCCCGGCATATGTCAAATGAAAGGACATCTCATCTCCCACATGTATTTCTCGCTGTGAATCGGTAATGTCCACAATCAGATGATCACTGCTCGCTCCCATGACCTCGATATTCGCATCTACCGGCATGACTCCATCAATATTGACATCTTGCTTTCCCAAGGCCAGAATGGCCCTATTTCTTATTCCTTTATCGACAAAATGCGGAATATTGCCAAAAGCATCCCGGCCAACGTTTCCGATTGGCACAGACGGCTTATACTTTACTTCAATAACTTCAGCACGCAGTCGAAATGCATCATGGCAAAGCCCCGGAATGATTCTGCTGTTGGTTGTGTCTGTACCCAGCAGAATTCCTTCGCCGATTCTCAGCTGATTAACACCTGCAGGCATTTTTTTTGATTCTACTAAAAGCAGCGAAGAAGTACCACCGCCGGATATTACATCAATCGCAATTCCCAGCTTATCTTGTACGGTATTTTTCAAGTTAACGAGCACACTCAAGTTCTCCTGCTCTGGTAATATCCCGCCAAAGCAGCCCATATTAGTGCCTAATCCTTGCAAATAGATTCCCTTCATTTTGGATATCCGTTCTACCGAATCCAGTACATCTCCTTGCAGGACGCCTTCCCTTAGATCACCAACATCAACCATGAGAATAACCTGATGTACCCGGCCAGCTTGCCAGGCAGCCTGGCCCAGGGCCTCAATAACAGTTACCTCTGAATTTACACTGACGTCGGCATAGCGAACAACTTCTTCTACATTACTTAGCCGAGGAATTCTTAGCAGTGTTATCGACTGACCAAAACCTCTGCTTCTAAGTTCTTCGATATTCTCCAGCCTTGAATCTGCTAACCCATCTACTCCGCCCTCAATCATAGCACCCACAATCTGATGGATTGCTGTGAAACCCTTTGTTACCCCCAGTACGGCTATTCCTTGCGCATGACACTGTTCAACAATCCTGGCTGTATTTGTTCTTATTTTATCTAAATCAACCTCAAGTACAATGCTGTTCATCACAAAGCCTTCACTCCTAACCTCTCATATCACCTTAACTACACATCAAGTATGTATTCAGAGCAGGCAACTTTAAAAACAATTAAAGGTTGTTAGTATTATTATACTGCTTAGCCTAAGAATCGTCAAAGCAACCTGCGATTGTGTCCTATCGCGTCGTAACAAAATGGCCGCCCCGTATTGCCCTTGCATCCGATACCGTAACAAATGCTTTTTCATCCCATTCAAATATCAGCCGTTCCAGCTTTTTCACGCGTCTCCGTTCGAGAACGACATTGAGTAAATGATAGCTGCCTTCTTTCCCCTGGCAAGATACAAGAGTGACACCGAAGCCTTGCTCACGAAGATATGCAGCAAAAGCCACCCCGTCCTGCTGTGTAATCACCCACATAATTAAAAAACCCATAGCAAGCTTTTCTTCCAGCCATACACCCACTATATTCCCTACTGAAAAACCTAACGCATAGAAAACAAGGCTGGTCCATTCGGTTAAGGTGTTAAATATATAACGTAATGCAACAATATAGATTAGGATTTCTACAAAGCCTATAGCACCAGCAAACAGCTTTTGCCCGCGCATCAGCATGATTGTTCGAATGGTGGCAAGTGATACATCCGCTACTCTTGCAAAAAAAATAATAATATATCCTGCAAACTCCACTCTTGCTATCATCTCCTTGCCGAAAGAAATTGAACCCGGCAAGCTTATAATTCCCCTGCACAAGACATGGTATCCTTGCTTCTTATGCAGTTGCCAAATAGTCCCCTCGCTTCTTTCAAGGTCTGCAAAAAAATAAAATAGAGGCTACCGCACTAACGCTTGAGGCAGCCTCTATTTTTGTTTCCCGGAATATAGTAATAGGCAAATATACGGTTATGTACTTTT
>NZ_DALZUO010000023.1:0-281 GCF_032013335.1 Anaerospora sp.
TTTAATATCCACCTATTTTCCCACTACACTGAAAAAAAGCCCTCAAGCCCTGCAAGTACAAGGTTTGAGGACATTCACCATCACCAGTGATACGGTTCTCCGTATCAGGTATAACGGCGGATTCTGTCAGAGTCGCAGGAGGTCCCTGCGGTTCCTTCCCTTAAAACGAAGCCAAGAACATCCCTGCGCTTTCCTTCAAGATAAAACCACCGTTCCCTTGTCATCGTTCGGGAGTATCGTCTTCATCAATAGTCACTATGAAAGTATCGTCTTCATCAATA
>NZ_DALZUO010000023.1:381-54136 GCF_032013335.1 Anaerospora sp.
GTCACTATGGGAGTATCGTCTTCATCAATAGTCACTATGGGAGTATCGTCTTCATCAATAGTCACTATGGGAGTATCGTCTTCATTAATAATCACTATGGGAGTATCATCTTTAACAATAGTCGATACGGGAGTTAGGTGGTCATCTATTTTTCTCTTCTTCTGAGCGAAGCCTCTCTTTTTCTTTCTCCTTTTCATCACTTCTTTTGGGCATCTATCTTCTAATTCATCTAATTCATCTTCCTCGTATTGACGGCGTCTATCTTTTTCTTGACGTCTAGCTTCTTCTTCGTCGTCTTCGTCGTCTCGACGGCGTCTTTCTTCCTCTTGTCGTCTATCTTCTTCTTCTTCTTCTTCTTCTTCTCGACGGCGTCTATCTTCGTCCTCTTGTCGTCTATCTTCTTCTTCTTCTTCTTCTCGGCGGCGTCTATCTTCGTCCTCTTGTTCCTCTTTAAGCCTGTCTAACCATTTTTCTATTTCTGGATAATCAGACATTTTTTCACCTCAATTGCTTCAAATTTTCCACATCCTCTTTAGTGACAAATCAAAGTATCTTGTCCATATCAGATTAAAGCGACAAAAAGTTTTTTCTACAATTCAATTATTGACTAATCCTCTATGTTGATCCCATACTCTCTGTACTCCACCACTACTTACAAATTCTTTAAAATCCACAAATTCTTCATCACTAATACCTTCGGCTTCTAATATCTTAATTAGGTTTTCGTTTCTAATAATTAATTTATCAATCAACTCTTCGGATGGCATATTCCCAGCTTTTAAAAAATTACATTGTTGATGAACCTCTGCCAAATTCCATAGACTGTTTCCTTCTTCACCTATTACCCGCCTTGGTATTATATGGTCAACGGTGCTTACACCTTCAATAAATTCATCACATATAAAGCATCTTCTTTCTGGATTACCTAGTTCTAAGTATTTTTTGACCGTTTTTAATATAAATCTTCTCCCTCTAACAGTATTTTCAACCAAGCTAACTACATGTTTTATCTCATCTTTGGGAACAATTATTGTTTGAACTTTACTGATAGCTTCGAGTAGAATATTTCTAATCTTATGGGAAAGATTCTGTAGAATTCCCCAGTCACCTTTATTCACCAATTTATTATGTGCAATTTTGTTCCTCAATGTATAGAGCTTACCCCAATCTTCATCTAATTTATCGTATGGAATATGCGATTTAAAATATCTTTGCCAGTTCGATTTTGGCAAATATTCCCTAATTTTTTCTATATCACTATCTTTTTCTATCTTATTATAAAAGTCATTAATGCTAATCGTACTATATGGTGTAAATAGAAGTTGTGAAAGTTGTATAAAATCAGCTTCATATAAAATGTTTTCCTCTATTTTTTGCACTTTATTCCTTTGAATATTATTTTGCAATTTATTTTTAAATTCTTCGGGTGATGATTTATTCAGCCATGTACTACCCACATTTCTAATAATAAAAAGATATATTAGTTTTCTCATCAAGTTTTCTATCTCATTTATGATAGGATACCCCTGTCTACAGTAGTGCTGTGACACCTCATCCCATATTACATTCTCTACAAACTCAATGTTTAATTCTTTTATCTGATGCCTAATTATTCTTGAGATTTCTCTTAAATTATCAAGAGACTCTTCTTCGTTTTTTTCACCTGAATCTAGTTTTATGTAAAATAGTCGTTCACTTCCATTATTTATTACTTCAGTGGTACATAAATACTGTACTTCTGATTTATTATACATGAACGTTCCATTAGTTTTATGGATATTAATATCAGCATTTATCAGGAAAAGATTATTAAACGTATCTACAGAATTACAATATTTGTCTTCTTTTTTAGATAAAATAATTTCAATCTTCATTCTTTTCCTCCTAAAACAATATATAGTAATATTGTTTTCTTATCCCAGGGCCTTTTCTCTTATTCAACACTCAAGGCAATGACATGACTAATCACTGTCCACTTAATATGCTATTGAGATATTCGTCCCAATAATTCCCTTCGTCCCCTTCTAAACTATGCAACCAAAAATACATCATTAGCATCTCAAATTCTTGCTTTCTCCCCTTAGTAAACGGCTTCTTGGGCATCTTACGATATAATGAGTCTAAATTAAAAAGATTGCTCTTTTGTCTAATATCATAATCGTACTTTCGCCAAGAATATTGACTTTTCTTTCTATGAGTTGATGGCCAAAGATTCTCATTATTATAGAAGTAATCAGCCCAATCACACGCAAATGCAAAAACATTAACTTGATACTTTGCCCATGTATCCTTAATCCAATTATCAATTTCATCTGTAATGAATAAAGATTCCAACCCAAAAACGCGCTTACTCTGCACCCTATGATAGTCTTTAATGAATAAGAAAAGCATTTCTGTTTGGTCCTTGAGAAACGGAAACTTTTTTATCAGCCCAGAATAACATTCGTAGGACGTACTCCTAAACTCGCTATCTGAGCTGTACAACAAAAAGAATTCCTCTTGCTTTAATATGCTGCCAATATTACGATTCATATGCTTCCCATGCTCAGAATAAATACTTACTAACCACTCTCTTACTTCTGGTTCATAATCATGTAATTGCTTGCGGTATTTATCCAACTTTTCATCTTTAAGCACCGTCTTCTCTTCAGCTTCCGTAATATTCAAGTAGTTATTAAAGTATTCAAAGACATAGTTAACGCAAATCCTCATGTTTTCCATGCGTGCATCAACGTCAAACTCATTAAGTTTATCCTCTTTTTTTCTGCGTGCAATATATTCCTCAATGCCATGCATCCTCTTTACCCCCAGGCTTTTCCTTAAAGAGCCACTTTGCAATAGTAGCTAGGTACTTTAAAACTCAATCGTATTGTCAGGATTACCAAATTCTTTATATATTTCTTCGATAAATCTTGACTTCCTAAACGGCTTTGTCCAAGGCCCTCTCTTCGTATTAATAGTAACGACTTTTGAATGGACAAGGCAACATGTGCTTTTCGCACGACTAACACAAACAAAGAAGAGTCTTCTCTCCTCCTGCATTACCTTATCATTCTTCGTAGCTCTAAAAGATGGAAACCGCTCATCTTCTAATCCGAGTATAATCACAGCCTCGAACTCTAATCCCTTTATGCTATGACGAGTCGACACTGTTAATTGATTTTTCGGTTTACCAAGATGAGTTAGTTTTGCCAAATCGAATTGAGCAAATGCCGGTTCCTGTGATGTGCTTACTAAATTCCGTAAATTTTCAATTTCGTCTGGATACCTTGTAGAGCTATTTAGTAACTCTTCTATTTCTAATTGGCTAATGACATATTGTAGCCAGTGATATGACGAGTGTGTGAATACCCTACTTTCATTTAATATCCTATACAGACGTATCTTCTCGCATCTATCAGTTTCATCATAATATTGGTTCGTAATATGACGCTGTACTAAGATACACCAAAAACGAGCTAAATCAACGAAATAGATTTCAGCTTGATTTAAAACCCAGCGTGCACAGCTTTCTAACCAGCGAACAACATCTGACCGTTCAAAAGGATGTTTAGATACATATACGGACATGCCATGGGTTTCCAGTTGTCTGGTTAGTTCAGAAACATCATCATTAGTACCTACAATAATAGCTATTTCTTCTAGTGGAATTCCTCGGTCTTTATATTTAGGTAGCACATAGTCTAGGAGGGACTGGTATTGGTCGTCCATTTCATTCTGGCAAGTAATAAAATCGAATTCAGCCATCTCTCCTGGTCGTGTTCCCGCAATATAGTTTCTCTTTTCCCTCAAAGCTAGTTCGGACGCATAGATAATCTCTTGGTTACTTCTATAATTTGTTTTAAGCGTAACCTTTGAAAACCCAGGCTGTTCAGTAAGCTCAACAAGATATTCTGGATATGCTCCATGAAAACCAAAAATAGATTGGTCAGGGTCGCCAACCGAAAAAAACTTAATTTTCGTATTAGCCGCAAGCGTTAGAATAATTTCATGTAGTGGCCTACCCAAATCTTGATACTCATCTATTAAAATCCACGGAAATCTTGCCTCAATACATCTTCGTACATAACCCTCATTTTGAATTAATACGGTTGCATATTTAACTATATCTTCATAATCAATAAAACCTTGGCCATGAAGACGATTTTCGTATTCACGTCCGACTTGCCTTGCGATATCGAAAACCTCTATTTGGACCTGACTACTGCCTGGAATATCTAATCTGCGTTCCTTATCCATATGAGTAACTTTAATATATTCCGGGTCTTGATCTAAGTCGTCAAGGACTTTGAGAAAAAGTTTTTTCTTAGCGGACTCAGAAATAATATTTATGGGCAAGGGTATGTTGTATTTAGGAAATATGGGAGCAAAAGTTTCAATTACCTCAGCTATGCAAAAAGAATGCATCGTCCCTAAAAATACATTTTGCCTAGAAGTATACCCAAATTCGAACAAACGGTCTTTGAATTCTCTAGCAGCTTCTCTACTAAAAGTTACGCAAGCCAATCCTCTTGGAGATACTATTTCATCCCTTAAGAGTTTCATAATTTTCATGGTCAAAACTGTCGTTTTTCCACTTCCCGGACCAGCTAGCACAACCGTATTGTTATTGGACATATATGCTTGGAACTGTTCTTTATCTTTTTTTATCTGCTCAAGTTTATCTTTAAGCGCCACAGCTCTCATTCACTTTCTGGCATATATTTTTGATAGCCTTTTCTACATAGCCCGGTATGTGTGATTCAGTACAGCTACTGGCTAATCTCTGAGAAAAACGCCCCTTACCAATACCTTTTCCTTCAATTTTTTTTAGGCATTTCCAATACTCTGCATTCTCTAATTCAGCTTTAAAATTGGCTTTTTGTTTGGTTCCCCCGGGGGTTAAAGCATCATATACATCGCAAATAACTTGTTCTGCTTCTGTATCTTCATAACAAGTATCCATAATATCAACTTCTAAAGTATGAATTCCAACGAAGCAACCATTTTTCTGAAACAACTCATCCTGTTTCGCAAAACTTTCTGGTATCTCATCCTCGTCAATCCACTTTAACTCAGTCATTAAATTACAGATGTTGTCATGCCCTAAAAATCCGTAATTGCCATGCTTCTGCATGTCTTCATAATAAACATGAAACTTAGTCTCGATCTTTCCTCCATCAACAACATTCTTTTCATAAATGTCACCGTCCGTAATTATGACGAAAGGAATTCCTAATTGTTCTAGTAGATTAGCGTAGGGTTTAAAGTTTGTAGAATTAATATTACAAATCACTATTCCATACTCGTCCAGCGGCAATTCCATAATCTCCGCAAATTGTGGTACCAGGTAGTCTTCCGCAATTCCTTCCACCAAGATAACTCCCTTGCCGAAGTAAATTTCGCCACGACTGGCATCTATATATCGTTCAAGGTCAACAAGTTCCTCTTCTGCAATCTGAAGTTTTGCAGAAGATCGCAGAAGAGTGGAGCCATCAACATTCCTTGAAAGATGGACAATAGAGTTAATTGGAGCGACCGAGGCGATATGAGTTGAATGAGTAGTTAACAAAACCGAAGCAGAACTATCATTAATAATTTCTTTATAAATTATCCTCTGTAAACTAGGGTGTATATGGGCCTCTGGCTCTTCAATAGCTAAAATCGTAAATCCCTGGTCTATAGGATTATTTTTATCCATATAGGCATAAAGTTCCCCAAGTCTTGCAACAGATAAGTTTGCTCGCAATGTATAGTTACCTTTTTCATTAGTAGCATACGAATTTCGAAGTATTTTCTTATCCTCTTTAGCAACCAATCCATCAAACTCCGCTTTTTTTAGATATGTAGGAATTGTTTTATCCTCTAATGCTAGAAGAATCAAAGAAATATACAAAATATTATTTAGACCCAGACTAGATTCTGATATTGGCCTTTTTTTGGCTCCAATCATCACTTTTAAAGCATTTAACAACCGGTTCGGGTCAATATCTATTGTTTCTAGCGATAAACTGGGATCAGGTTGTAAACCAATCAATTTAGAAAAGCTACGATTTATATTTACCTCTAAATCCATAAGTTCATCTAACTCTAACAGTTCAGCCGAGTTGCTTTTTAATGTCTCGGCTATTTGAGTTATCTCATCTTTATCTATTTTGTATTGTTCAAGTAATCGGGTTATTGGTGATTTTCTTGCAGATTTCAATTCACTTTCTACATCACGCAGGGCATTAATAACCTTAACATTTAAGTATTTTCTATCGTGATATGTAAAATCCAGATCCTCTTTATTCCCCTTGTATATTTTATATGTATACTCTTTTATTGAACCATCATCATTTTTTATAGGGTAAAACTTATATGTAATTTTTAGAGTTGCCGGGTCATCTTTTATTGACGCATCACTTAGTTGCGCCAACAAATTTGTATTATGCTTAAACCCCTGAATCTCAAGTGAAATTTGTATTTCTTCTCCATTTTTCATCGGGTCTTTTAAACCGTCAAAAAAGTCGGTTTCATTTAACATTCTATCGTATTCAGATAAACGAGGGTCCAATATAAGTTGTATTGCTCGAAGAAAGTTAGTTTTGCCAATATTGTTTTCTCCGATTATTACTTGTTTATGAGCTAAGTCCACCTCAGCATTCTTAAAATTCCTATAATTTTTTATAGATACTTTGGAAATGTACGGGCTTTTCATAAACAGCGCCTCCTGATTTATCTGAAATTAGATTTTCAAACTCTCCATTATTTTAGCGGACACAAATTGAATTTTAGTAATTTAACTCTAAAAACGTCACTCAACAAATCCAAAATCATTTTTTTCTAAATGATAGGTTACAATCATTTCACACTCACCATTTACATTCTCATCTAAATTTATATCCATAAAAGGAAATACAAACCAATATTCCTCTTTAAAAAAATATTCCCAACAAATAATATCCTCTTTAATCGAGAATATTGATTTATATTTGCTAACAAACTCTTGAACTTCCCAATCATAATCACTTAAATCGTCAATATGATATTCTACATAATAAATATTACCGGGGGTGCTTACCATCTCATCTCCACATGCTGAATCACATCCGATTTTATTTTCAAAATACATTCCCGCTTTATGATGCAATAAATTTTCTATTTCCGAAATAAAAAGCGTATTAATTGCGTGATGAACATAATCTTCTATTTGAGCATAATTTTTGCGTATTTGCTTTATATGTTTCTTTAACTCTTCTGAGTCGAACTCAAAGATTTCACTTACTATTTTGACAAGAAAGGCTTCAAATTCTTTTATAAAATCATTGTGTGTTCCAAAATATAATCCTATAAACATGGCCATTTCTTTTGTTTGATCAAAACTACAATAATTACATCGCCCAAAATAGTTTTTTTCTTCTAAATAAATGATAGTTGTTCCATATCTCACAAATGTTTTATTACCACAAACTGGACAATCTTCCATCTCAAATATTTTATTCTTATTCGTATATAGTTCTTTTAAAATAGTACCTTTTTCAATAGGATTTCTATTATAGTAATCAATTGATTCTTTAGAATTTTTGATTGCAATAATATACGATGTACACATATCTAAAGCCCAAACTTCGTTATTTCTACTAAAATCTTTAACTGTAGATTGAATATTATTTTGAAAACAAAAACTCTTAAACTCAGGTATATTTCTCTCAAAAACATCAAAAAAGAAAGGAAGTATCTTAGCTATGAAGTGCTCCGCTTGACGATCAGTAAAATCAAATTCATGATGAGTAATTGCATTTCGAAGATTATTCAACCCAACTATACTATCGTACTGACTTTTTGAGATTTCTAACTTCTTCAATATAATTACACGATTTAAAACTTCTAAAAACATTATTGTATGAGGAGCTACTTGTTTACCCCTGTTTCCGATTTTATTTTCGATTAAGTTTTTGCAATATTGACTTAAATCTTCATATATGAAATATTCATGAACTGTTGTCAATAAGTACTTAAATAAAGTTTCTATCGAATGTTGCAAGCTAAGGACGATATCTTTCATATGAAACTCATATGCATCTGAATCTACTTTGTCAATTTTTTGTATCATAAGTATACTTTTTCTAAAAGAATCTAACCCATTATCTAAAAGTCTCATTAACGCAACCTCCTTCCTATTTTGTAATTAACAATAAGTTCATCATATGAATGAGTGCAACTTGGTATTAAAAAAACAACAAAATAGTTCCTTAAGCTAAAGTATATTACTTTTGAAACAACCATTCTTTTAACTTCATATGTAAATCATTTTCTTTTTTCTCACTTCGCATTCCCAAATCACGCGAACATGCCAACCAAGCTTTATTAGCTCTCTTTGATTCTCCACATCACGAGCTACGTTTCTTTCTAATTTTTTCTGCCACATATCATGATTTATTTCAGGAATAGCAGCCTTTTTACAACCTGGATGCATATGCCAGAAACATCCATGAACAAATATAACCGTCTTGTACTTAGGAAGAACAATATCCGCTCTTCCCGGCAGGTCATTACGATGCAATCGGAAACGATACCCCATTTCGTGTAACATTGAACGAACAATACGTTCGGGAACAGTATTCTTACTTCGAACTTTAGCCATTACTTGGCTGCGCTTTTCACTTGAGAAAATATCCACTCAGATCCCCTCAAATACTTCTGATATTAGCTTCATCCTTGCTCTTTTTTTCCGGAATAAAATCACTCATATTCGCAATAAATAACAGAAAATCATTTGACTCAACCTTTAAAACGCAGTAAAATCAAGGCATAAATCAAATTTAAGGAGTGTTTTTCATCAACAATATTGTGAATGCCTATAAAAATATTGGGAAAATGCTAAAGTCCGATGCCAATGCTTCGATAATTTCAGAAGAGCTTGTCAATCTTCACAGCAAAGTGTTAGACTATTTGGGAAATTATAAGCAAACTCCGCTTATTTCCAAAGTTCCGAATAAAGAGTATTTCTCATTCGATAGCGGAACAAAAAAATCAAGAGCCGTAAACAAGGCATTATTTACGGCTAATATGCAGCCAATCGAAAGTGTTATCCAATCCATTTCTTCTAAAAATTTCACGAATATTACTGCCGAGGAAATAACCAGTGCGTTATACTCGATGGCCGTAGGATTTTGTTCCGTTATTGATTTAACCAAAACCGGCGATCAAAAAACTCCTGGAACATTCTTCGAATATTTCGTTTGCAATTGGGTATCAAAAATGCTCGGCATAAATCCACGCAAACAAGTCGATGTACTAAATTTGGATATGAGCACTTCACTCCCAACCGACTACATATTTGACTTAGGAACGAATCAGCCAAAAATTCATTTACCGGTTAAAACATCAACGCGAGAAAGAGTGATTCAAGTCTGGGCTCATCAACGCGTCCTTGATGGAGTTTACGGTACAGGTCGCTTCCTTGGTATACTGGTTTCTCTTTCTGAAACTAAGGTGGACCAAAATTCTCTTGAAGTGGTGGAAATTTGTCTTCCCGAGCAGTGGCAAATATATCAAATGTTTATTGCACAAATGAAGCGCATTTACTATCTGGATTTACCTTCCAAATATCGCGATTTGCGCAATGTATTTCCGCCTATACCCGTATATTCTTTCGGCGAGTTCTTTTTAGAATACCAAAATAAGACCCTCTTAAGCAGAGACTAAAGCGCGATTGCTTCCCTTGAGTTGCCCCTTACGCCTTTAGACTCCGCCTCGGCCTTATCCAAAGACAGCATAATTTGTCGCCCAATAGCCTTTGCCAGTAGCGGAGGCACGGCGTTACCGATTTGATATCTCACCTGCTGCCTATTACCCAAAAACACAAATTCATCAGGGAATCCTTGCAACCGCGCAGCTTCTCTAGGTGTTAAAGATCGATCCTGTAGCGGGTGACCATAACGACCTCGTGTAAAACTATCAAATCCGCCCGTAATAGTTGGTGCCTGACCATCCCACATTAATCGTCCGTATACGTCCGGCCATCCTCCCTTTCCCGTATCAACGTTTTTATGACATTGAAGTCTGAATTCCTCGGGAATATCTCTCCATCCTCCGCCTTGCGGCACAAATGAGAAACGTTTAATGTTAATTTCAGAAACGCGAGCTCTCTGATGATTTGCATATTCAGGATGTACTGAATAATCAGCTGGCGGTTCAGGCAATCCCTTCAAAAACTCACCTACGGTTCTCCACTTTTTTACAGTAGCCTGAGGAATTTCGAAACTGCTTTTTATGGAATTATGTTTGCCAACCATTATGAATCGTTGACGGGTTTGCGGCAATCCGTAGTCAGCGGAATTATAAATATGAGGATAAAGTTCATAATCCTTCAACTCTTGTCTAACTGCTTCAACCAATTCTATTCCACGTTTTTGTCCGAAAATAGCCACATTCTCCAATAAAAAGAACTTTGGCAATAATTCTCTTACCAAACGCGAGAATTCTAACGCCAGCCTGTTTCGCGGATCTTGAAACAAATGTGCGCCTCGCCGTTGTTTGGAGAATCCCTGGCACGGAGGACCTCCAGCGAACAAATCAAGCTCTCCTTTTTTCAAACCCGATATTTTCATTAACTCTGATCCCGTCAAATCCAAAACATTAGCGGAAAAACATTTGCCAGACAGATTTTTACGGTATGTTTCAACAGCATATTCATCCAGATCAAAAGCTGCTCGTATTTCAAATCCTGCTTTATGTAATCCTAGGCCAAGTCCCCCAGCACCACAAAAAGACTCAATACATGTATATTTCTTCAAAACGATTCACTCCGTCTATTTAAAGATCTCACAAAATACTCTATGATTTTATTCGTCATTAATCAACAAAACTCCTGTAAAAAAACCTCCTTTCGTCTAGGCGAAAGGAGGTTTCCACTAGCTATATGGCTTTCTTTTTTATTTCATCAATGTATTTGAAGAGTGAATGATGAATAGGTCCCGGCACAGTTTCATGTCGAATCTCAAATGCAGCGACAGCTTCCGCATAATCCATAGATGCCGGATATGTCTCTTCGCTGTTCGAAGCAATTCCCAATAAAAAGCAAAAGCTTAGCACTATAATAAGACCATTAATGTATTTCATTGCTCATCGCTTCCTTTAATAATATTTGGATGCCTTTACTCATAGAATAACTCGTACGTTTATAGATATACCTAGTATTAAATTACAATTTATCCATTCTAAGCATCTTTTGTTTTATTTGATATAACGTATATAAAGATCTAAGGCCTGATTCACAATACGCGCAATAAATAAAATGAAAGCGCTGTCATCTTTTAGTATGCGCAAATAATTCAATTTATCATAATATTCTTCCTGTTGTTCTTTTTTAATAACAATCGGTACGTATCCATGTTTCATAAGCTCGAAATTCAATAGCAGTCTCGCTATACGCCCATTGCCTTCTTCAAGAGGATAGACTTCAACAAACCGTTTATGAAGAACGGCTGCTCTTTCGATAGCATGCAACCTCTGCGCTTCTCCCTTATACCACTTCAGCAAGTTAGCCACCTGCACAGGACTCGATACAGACAGTATAGACGCTACATCGATGGCAAGGGTTCGGTAAGAACTGTTATTCTTGGGAAACTTACCTTTGAAAATTATGGCACGAATATTCTCTATCTGCCATTCGGATAAAGTTTCCTGCTTTTCGATGATTTTCTCAATATAACCAATGGCTTCTCTATGATTGATTACTTCTAAGTGTTCATGAATGGTTTTCCCACTAACGGCTATTCCTTCCAGTACTACTTTAGTCTCAACCAGAGTAAGATTGTTGCCCTCAATTGCATTTGAATGATACGTCCACTCCACCAGCAGCTTCTCTCGTAAACTTTTCAGTGTATAACGAGGAAAAGGACTTTTACTATCCAATATGTCTTTTTTCTCATCTATTTGTTTTAATATTTCATGATAATCCACTAAATATTCTATAATAATCTCCTCCAAACAGAGAACTATCTATCATATAAATTAGCTCTTCATTCTTTAACCACCCTTGCCAATTTACTATCATTGGCTATCTCAAGCTTGGTCACTAATATCAGCAAATAAATTCCACGTCTAGACGAGCGCTCGCATCAAGGAATGAATTTCTCCAACTTCCACCTCAAGCGCATTCGCGGAGCTAAAGGATGAAAGCCAATCATCTGCATTTTGTCCGCAAACTCGCCTAGCTTCTCCAGAAAATACTCCTGTCGTTTCTGAACCGCCTTGCTGGTATCTCCCGCTTTGCCCCATGCAATGACGATGACATCCACTCGTGCTGCCGAAGCTAGAATCTGCTCCAGATTGTCCTGTTCGATTTCATTCTTCATGCTTTTTCTACCGTCTATAGCCGAAAATATATTGACGATCTCCGCCGTGCCAAAATCCATACGGTACAAATTATTCAGCACATACATCGTCGTAGGGTCAACCAGAATCCCGTCGGCATAGCTGGGGCTAACCATCAGAACCATTGCTTTTTTCTTATTTTTGTCCCATTCCTTACGCAGCAAATATCTGTGCTGTCTATCGTCAGAAAATACCGCTTCCGTTTTAACTACGCTCTTATCTGTTATCATACAATAGCCTCCTATTAGGAAATACCTTAATCAATCTCAGATCGGACAAGCCTGTCAAGGGCAGTCTTTGAAATAGTTCCATGTTCAACTACATCGTCATTGTCACCAAGGAGACGGTAATAGATGGTTTCACCTATTACAGCATACTGCAGTAAATATTCATCATTGCCTTCCATAGCAGCGTCAATCCACTCATCATCAGGAACGCTATCCATATCGCCAAAATAAGTACGCTGCTCCGTATTGACGATCTCACAATCCCGCTTGGCTACATAGTGGGCTGCAGGATCACCTACGTTTACCCGGTAGGAATCCTTTTTCTCCGACAGCACTTGAAACTCTTGGCCGATCTTCTTGACATACCAGAAGTCCGGCGATAAAGCCTTAATAATCCGTATACGCAATTTTTCTTTACTTTTTCCCATTGGTGTCACTCCTTCTCCATCAAGCCCCCGGCTTTTAACTCCCATCCAGTATTCAACAGAAATTTCATTGACATAATCACAACAACACTGAAATCACTATTTAGCAAAATCAGACTGCTGATAAAGACCTGACCATCTCTGCACGCCATAACGTCCACATATTCGGGAATATTAGCCTCTATATCAATACGAAACTTTTGTAGTTGCTCCAGTTCTCCCACTGCCTCAATGACTAGTACATAGCCTCCAAGATCATAATCAGCCTCTCGGTTTTCTCCATACTCAGCATCCAATATGGTAACGGCTTCTCTTATGACCGCAACAACTTCCGCCGGTAAAGTCAGACCTTGAACCTCTTTCAAATGAGCTATTTTCAGCACTCCTTATACCCCTTTCTCCGGAATACGCAAGTAAAACTTTGCAGAAAAGACCTATCAGCTTCATATATCGGCTGATAGGTCTTCCTTTTGTACTGCTATTCTATTGCATGCCGCCTAATCCGTTACCGACTGCAATACTGCCTTGGCTGGTATGTACCGCTCGCCGTTTTCCTGCACTTTGAACACTTGCCACAGCAGGGTACCATCATCAGTGACGATCAGGTAAGCCCAGCCCTGTGCATTACTATAGCTGCTTTGCCAGCGGACAATATACTCGTTCGGCTTATCCTCAGTTGCCCCTTCAATAGAGATTCTATCTCGGGAGTCATCAATACGGCCTCCATTTCTGGCCCAGCCGGTATGTTTACCCCACACTTTATTGCCCTCACGCCAGAGGATCAAAGAAAATCCGCTACCCTGCTGCTCATTTGAATATGTCCATTCACTGACGGACGGCTCGGCGAATACCGCTATGGATTGAAGAACAAGCAGAATGCCAATCAATACTACTATTCCTATTTTTCTCATGCTAACACGCTCCCTAGGTTGTATTTGAATACTTCTTTAAAAGAACATTGTCAAAAACCAGCGAGCAATAAAGGCAAAAATCCCGGCACCAATCGTTGCATTAATGGTACTTACGCCATGATGGGTAATTCCGTACAAAAATCCGATGATCATTCCTCCGACAATCCATTTAAATAGTGATTTTCCAAATGAGTGCATACTACCCTCTCCCCCAATATTAAAATTAATCTTATTACAAAGCAACGGAGGCGTATTTACCCCCGTTACCTAGCTCTTCATTATTTAATCGTTAGTTCAGGCGGATCATAGAAAGGTGCGCTCAACGTGTCGGCATCGACTCGCACAAATGGTTCCGACCCGGTATCAATGTCGATATTGTGCAAGCTGCCGCCATACCAGACATGGTCCACGTCAAAGGCAAAGCCGATACGCTTGCCTGCATTGCCGCTGATCGTAAAGCCCATACCTTCCCCAGTAAGGTCTACCTCGCACTGCAAGCCGCCCGATACATCGGTGTAGCTGACATGAAACCCTGCTTCCAGATTACCGTTTAAATCAGCGGCTGTGTAAGTAGCCTGTGCCCAACCTGCCGTAGAAACAGCTTTAGAAAATTGCGGATTAGTGCCTGCCGTACTCAAGCTATAGTAAGTATTGGTTCCGTCATTGACAATTCCTTTGGCCCTATACGTATTACCTGTCGTAAATCTGGCTTTGGTGTATTGGCCCGGTAGCAATCCCTGCGAAAGATTCAGCGTGGCCAAATCCTGTGAAGCCCCTTTGGAACCTAACGTAACCGACTGACTGCCACTAAAGACAGTTACCCACTGATTGGCATCGGCATTGTACAGTGATATTTCCTTTAGATCAAACTGATAACCCTGAACCTCGGTATAGCCTGCCGCAAAGGCTACGTTAGCGCCTAGCGTCAGTAGCAGCAGCGCTACCAGGCATACTATCTTTTTATTCATTCTTTACGACCTCCGCTCTTCTAATTAATCTCTGCCAAATGAAATAATGACTGTACCGCCGGGAACACTGGCATCCGCTTCTTTGCTGTAGCGTTCCACCCGGATATCATTCTCGCGGCGTACCTTGTCGAGGCGCTTGTTTTCTACCATAGCCGTTTCAGTGCGACGGAAAACAGGCTTGCCTTTTTCGTACAAGGCATCCGCCTTATTGCCTAACGTATACATGACCTTAGCATATTGCTCACCACTGCCCTTGTTATCATCCCAATAGCCCAGCTCCAATCCCACACGCGGTGTGACCTGTATCTCAGTAGCTACCTTGTAGCCTTTGGCATCATTGGAATGCTTGTAATCCCAGACAAAACCTTGCAAATACAAGCGCATCCACGGAGCATTGGGCAACGTTGTTCCTACTTCCACATCGTAGCCGCTTAACGCTTTCTCAAAAATATGGTTGACCTTATCGACTTCTTTTTCTCCTGATACGGCATGATAAATATTGGCCCTGTACTCGTTGCGACCTTCAAAATACTCCAGACCGCCGCCGACACGGGCATGTCCATGCTTAAAGCCATGGTCATAGAAGAGATTGACACCGGTCATGCTTTGCTTGGACAGTGATAGAAAACGCTGACCGAAGCCAATGTTGACCACGGTTCCCGCGCTGTGGTCATTGCCCAGACGAAATTGCAGGAAATCGGTCCTTCTGTCTGTTTCAAACAGTGGTTGTACGGTCTCAATGGAATACTGCGGTTTCAGACTGGTTTCAAGCTGAATTTGGATGTCGGTTCGCTTCAGCCAGTCAGGTGCATTCTCCCCCTTGGTCCACTCCTGAATTTGTTCGGATACCAGCGTATTGCCCAGCGTAACCGCCGCATCCTTGGTACTGACCTCCTGGGCATAGACAGGCGAAGCCAGAAGTGTCACTGCTGCTAGTAATACGGGTAGTGCTTTTTTCATAAGTCCTCCTCCATATTGTTCGTAATCCAAGGCCTTGCCTTGTTGATTGAAAGGAAGCTGCAGGCGTAAGTTGCACTGCTTTTCCCAGCATCACTTTCTTTAACCCCAATTCACAACAGTAAGACAAAATCCTATATGTATTTGCATCCTTTTGAATATTTTTTGAATACTATAGTCTGTAGACCAATGCTCTCCATCAATCATATAGTGTGAATATGATTGATAAAATTTTTGGACAAATATTGAAGAAGTTAAGAATGGAAAAGGGCTTAAGTCAGGAAGAGTTTGCCGCCAACGTCGGTCTGCACCGCACCTATATCAGCCAACTGGAACGGGGCCTCAAAAGTCCCTCCCTTGGGGTAATGGCCAAAATATCGAATGAGCTTGGCATCACATTAGTCCAGTTGATGACCGAATTAGAGCAAAATCAAGACTAGCTTTTTTCGCAGCATTATGCAAAATATGACAATACGCTACCGATAGAATACTATAGTATTCAAACAGTGTCAATATGTCTGTCTGGTTTGTCATGCCCTTAACCGCGTTTACCGCCTTGGTAACGCGGTTTTTCATATGGCCAGCAGTAACCGCTTCCGATGAATAGAAAAAGCCCCATTCGCCTTTGTAATGGCGAATGGGACCTGTTCCAGATAATCGTTGCCTATGTCTGACTCAAATCTGAGGATGATCTTATCAATTTTCTTTTTCTCTGTTAAGGTAATCTCTTTAACAGCCATCAGCAGCAGCATTTTTTTCTGTTCGACCGGCGCTTGCTCCAGCAAAAGATCAAAACGCATCAGCAAGCTGCGCAACAGGGTTTCAGGAACTTCCCTTACCTCTTGTCTCAGCCCGGCTTCAATTTCTGATTTTCTCAGGCTAAGTGAATGTTCTTCTGCCGTGATTTCCCTGAGCCGTTTGCCTAGTGTCTCTCTATCCAGGTCCTCCAGTTCGTACACATCCAAAATCTTGCGTTTTTTATCCGCCAATTGCTCCAGCTTTGCAACGATAGCAGGTAACTCCAGACGGAGGCTCTCCTGATTGTTTATCAGTTTATCATTCGCTGCCTTGGTAATATCGGCTAGCAATTGAGGATGATTTAATACCCGCTTAACACGCTTCAACACGTAGTTTTCCGCTTCCTCGGCTTTAACGGAATTGGCATGACAAACGGAGCTGCCTTTACTTCTGAACTGACCGCAGGAATAGTATCTTCTCGTAACTTTAGTCCCATCCTTTAGATAATTGACGGTACGGGAGGCCACCATGGGAGTGTTACATTCAGGACAACGGATCAAGCCGGTAAGCAAATTTTCACTCTGCTGCTGCCGGGGGCTAACCTTGGATTTTTGCTGAAATAGCCTTTGTACCTTGTCCCACAATCCCTGGTCAATGATCGCCTCATGCTTACCTTCAACAATAATTGCCTCCGAGGTTTTTCCCTTACGCCGCTTTTCGCTCCAGTCTTCGAAGCGGTTATAGCGAATATGTCCGATATAAATCGGATTGGTAATGATTTGGCGGATGGAATCACTGCCAAAGGTATTGCCTTTATTAGTTCTATGACCTTCCCGGTTTAGTTGATTGGCTATGGAACGTAAGCCTTTGCCTGCGGCATACAAGCTAAAGATTTTCCGAACTGTCGGCGCTTCTGCCGGTACGATTCGCAGGGTATTCCGATCTGTTTCGGTGGGCTTGACGCTTTCGTACCCCAGGCAGCTTCCACCATTAAAAAAGCCTTCCCTAGCCCGTTGCTTCATCCCTAATTTTACGTTTTCCACAATAGTATTACGCTCCAGTTCACCAACGGCCCCCATCATTTGCAGAGCGAAGCGCCCCATAGGCGTAGACGTATCAAAGTTTTCGGAAAAAGATCGAAAGTGTACGTTATGCTTTTCCAACCAATCCACGATTTCCAGCAAATCCTTATTTTTTCTGGACATGCGGTTAAATTTCCATACGATGACTTCCTGAAACAGGCCTTGTTCCGCATCCTTGAGCAGCCGCTGTAGCTGCTCCCGCCGGGTCATTTCTTTGCCGCTGATTCCCCGATCAACATACTCATGGAAAACTTCCTTGTTGTACAGCCTGCAGTAGTCCCGCAGCGTATTGAGCTGAGCATCAATAGAGTATCCGTGTTCAGCCTGTTCTTCGGTCGATACCCTGACATATATGGCAACTTTGATTACCGATAGTGTGCTATCATGCTGCATATTCCTCTTCTCCTCTCTCCATTGTTTGATCGCATGCGCTCTAGTAAACCAGCTTCTTTCTATACAATCCGGGCAGCAAGGGCGATAACCCCCCTGCCCCTCTTATCTTTTATGTTGCAAGCGTAACGGCTGGCTGATTACTGCCGGTACCTCAGCGATATTTAGGCTCTCAAAAGGCAATTTCCACTCCATGCTAAATGAAGCTCTGTCTTTCCCTACGTGTACTTTAGCAATGAGCGTCCGAATAAGCTGCCGCTTGGTAGCCACATCAGATTCCTGCAAAATGGCTCGGAAAGACCGGAAGGCAAGAGTAAGCTCCGCCTCACCCCAGCAAGCTTCGGTTGGCTGCTTATCCATTGAGTCGTTCTGGTTCAACTGCTCCTGCCAGGTCTCCTTTTCCAACTTCAGACGCTGCATTTTCTGTAAAAAGATCTCACGGCTCAGCTTATCGTTTTCATAGCTTTGCAGCAATTCACTTTGTTTTTTTGCAATAGCAGCCACGCATGCTTCCGCTTCTTGCCTCTTATCCTCCCTAGGCTTTACAGTACGGTCATAGCGCTGCCGAATGGCTTCGATAACTTTCTTAATCCAAAAGGGCTTGGTCAAAAAGGCAAACAGCCAATCCAGTACGGCCTGTTCGGCGATATCGGCACGAACGCTCCGGGAGGTACAGGCACTTTTTCCTTTGTTCAGGTATTGACCGCAGGAATAGTAATAGTTCATCCGAAAGCTGCCGTCTTTGCGTTTACCTTTGACATGAGTCGGCAGCATGCCGCTGCCACAGACCGGGCAGCGCAGTACACCGGACAACAGATATTCATAGAAAACGCTTTTACTCTGTTTTTTCTGCTGCGCTAACCGTTGCTGTACATTGTCCCATAAGTCCTGACTAATGATAGGTTCGTGCACTCCTTCGTAATAGTCCGGACCAAAATGAACCTTACCGATATAAATAGCATTGTTAACTATGCCTTGCACGGAGGCTATAGCAAACATTTTGCCGCATTTGCCTCGCTTACTGGCCTGGTTTAGACGGTTGACAATGGCTTTATACCCCAAGCCGTCAGCATATAACGTAAATATTTCTTTGACAAGCTCCGCCTCTGCGGGGATTATCTCCAACTTGCCGCCCCGTTTCGGATCATTTTCGTCAGGCACCATACGATAGCCCAGCATCATGCCGCCGCCCCAGCGCCCGCTCCGCACCCTCTGCTTCATGCCGATCCGGGATGATTCCATCCACGATTCCCGCTGCATCTGAGCCACCGCGCCCATCATAGTCATAGCAAACTGTCCCATGGGCGTCGTCAGGTCAAATTGCTCATTCAGACTGCGAAAGGCAATGCCTAACTCCTTTAATTCCGCCAGCACTTGGAGCAAATAGCGCAGCTTGCGGCTGACACGGCTCACCGTCCACACCAGTACTTCGCTAAACAAACCTCGCCTGGCATCGCGCAGGAGCTCATTCAGACCTTTGCGATCTTCGCGGACTCCCGATTCTCCAGGGTCCTTATATACTTTAACAACCGGAATATTGCGTCGTGCAGCATCTTGTCTGAGCACGGCTTCCTGTGCATCCAAACTATAGCCGTCTACCTGCTCTTCGCTGCTGACTCTTACATAGAGGACAACTCCAAGACGTGCTTGCATAAGAAACTCCTTTCTCAGACAGTCATTCCGATTGGATACTCGCTGCTTATGTTTTCAGCGGCTATCTGATAAGTAACGGGAGTTTCATATTCAAATTCCGGCTCTTCAGGAGTGTTTTCCATGTAGTTTACAATCATTTCTGCTACAATGTTAACGACCATTTCATAAGAGTATTCTACGCTTTCCGCTTCCGCCATTATAAAAAGCCTCCTCATCTACTAACCTTCTCCTAGCCGAAGAAAGGATTATGTTATTTAATTTTTGTTTCTGTCTAATATCGCTTTTAAGACAATTACGATAATGTCTATCCAAGGAATCATCCCGTTACCTCCCTTTAGTACTCATCTGGCAGCAGCATAGTGGCATATTCGCCGCTGTCGATGACCCAAACAGTTCGGCAGACCGGCTGAGAAACGGTATACAGGCAACTCTTGCTGTATGGTGGCACTTCCTGAGTATGGGTAATTCTTTGCAGGGCGCGTCCCAATTTGCAGTCATAGATCAGACTAAAGACTTGCAGGTAATCCAATTCCCCGCCTTCTGCTTTTCGCAGGTCAATCAGTTGCCAAAGCAGTACTTGCAGGTCGGAGGCGACATGTGCCATCACACCTTGCGTTACATGGCGATGCTCGGTTGAAAACATCATATCAGCCCCTTTTCTTTCAAGCTGACATACCGGCCTACGCCGATAATGACATGATCTATTACCCGGATATCCAGGACCTTTCCACCCTCAACCAGTTTTTGCGTTAAGGCGATATCCTCCGGGCTGGGAGTGGGATCGCCGCTTGGATGGTTATGAAGAAGAATGACGGTAGCCGCTGAGAGACGAACGCCCCGGCGGAACACTTCACGGGGATCGACCAGCGCCGCACTTATCGTGCCTTGCGATATTGTTTCTTCGGCGATGACTCCGTTTTTAGTATTGAGATATAGAACCCGGAAATGTTCTACCAGCAGATGCTGCATATCCACAGCACGATCAAATACGTCCTGTGGTGTGCGAATAACGGGCGGCAGTTTGGCATGCACCTTGTACAGCCGTTTGGCCAACTCGCACAGATACTGCAACTGACGCGCTTTCACCGGGCCAATCCCCCTTACTCTGGCTAGTTCCTGCACTGAGGTTTGTAACAACACATGCTGAACACTGCCGTACTCGCTCATGAGTTCCCTAACGGCTTGCTTAGGTAAAATGACTTCAAGCAGTTCCTCATCAGCTACATTAGAAAGGGTGGACGGCATCATCAGCTTCCCCCTCTCCGCTTTCTGCTTCGACAGGCTGATCAGACAGCCAAAGACGAATTTTGTCAGGCATAATTACATCCGGTAAATAGACCTGATCAATAAAATCATTGTCTGCCATGAGATAAAGAACATAGTAAATTTCGCCTGCTACCTCCAACCGGCTCACCCATTCAGGCATGATAAGCGCTAATGGCTCAGGTAACCCTATAGCAGTAAGATTCTGATCGGACTCTTCCAATATGCCAAATACGCCATGCATCTCCAGACTAAAGTCTTCCAGGTCCAATTCAGGAGCCAGATTTCCCTTGAGTCGATTCATTTTGCGGGCAAAATGAGCGGCAAGCTCGTGACTGATGCGGCCTGCGATTTTTAGCCGTCTGACGTCGGCCATGGTTTTGATGATGAACATAATTTCACTCTCCCTTGATCGGGGCTGGCGGCGAAATGCTGGCCAGCCCTCAGTATACAAGGGAATAATATATGTTTGAAATTCCGTTTATTGCGCTTCCTTCAGTTCTATTTCCAATACCCATTCATCACTTTCAATATCATCTACAATATCTCCCGCATTCTCCTGCCGCACCCACTCTAGAGCCTCTTCCGTATATTGACTTACCTCATTCCCGATTCTCACATAAGGAATCTGCCATGCTCTTGGCAGTAAGTCAATCATCGTATTATGAGATATCCTGTTTTCGATATATTCCCGAACGCACAGTTCTCTTAACTCGTCTAATGTCTCTGCTGATGCTAGCACCTGCAGATTTTCTTTGTTCCAATCATTCAGCCAGTCCATGATGTCTTCATACCGATAACGACGTTCGTTAAGCTCGATTACCTCCACCATAAACTCTTCGAGCCGCAACTGCTCGTTCAAATAATAATAAACGCAGCCGGGTAATAAGGAATACATATTAACTTCACATACCCCTTGACCGTCCCTCCAGGAAATAGTAGTGGCCGAGTATTCGAGTGTCAATCCTATTTCATGAGCCAGTGTATTAATGACGCTCCAAAGGGCCTCGTACTGCGAACAAAATAACGCACTGCCAGCGAATCTGATTTTATCTCCACTGCCGTATTCACGAGAAAGCGGGTAACTGCGATCAAGTTTCCAATATAGCTGGATACTAACGCCACTGTCCACAATAGCGGTGGGTTTTAACGACAAGCTATTTGCTAATTGTAAAGCCTTTTGTCTTGCGTGCTCTGTAGCACTACCAGGAATATCCCGATAGCGAATGCCAAGAGTAAAATATGACATATCATAGCAGTCCACCTTAATGAATTTACTGAAACCAAAAGGCATGTTACCGCTGTGATCTTGGCACGCTTGTGAGCCAGAGCCATGGTAGAGCACGATGTTTTGCACATCCTCGTGATTTCTCCGAACTGCACTTTTCACAAGATTTCCTAAGTTCTTATACGACCACTCTGTCCCTTCGAGGGTAGCCATTCTAAAGTCGGCTAACTCTTTAGTTTCATTTCCCAGTATTTCAATAATGAAGTCACGTACTACTTGCTTATTTGCTTTGTTTTTATCCATATGTTCCAACATGCCGTTTCTCATTATGAATCTCCTCCAAATATAGTAAAATATAATACTTGAGTTGCTCACTTTAGGGCTAACTACAACTACCCCATTCTTACCGGCATCGGTCTTTTTCTTTCAGTTGGAACTTTTTTAACCGAGACTACATTCTCCCATATATCTCCATATTGATCCGCCTCATGTTCAAGCACAACCTTAACTACTTTGCCTTCAAGACGCTTAAAATCAAAGCCTGATTCCGGTTCCGCCCCCAGGATTCCCTTAACGATTGGATACATTCTTCCATCAGGTCTCAGATTTTTACTTGCCCTGAAGCACACCGCAATGTTATCCATAAATTCCTCACTGAAGATAAGAAACGGAATTGTAATCTTGATCCATTCCCCATAAGCGCCTTGCATCCGTTCCGCCGATACTTTACCAACTTTAGCTGAGTGTTCGCCCTCCGGCAAACGTGGTCCACGTTTTGGTGCATCCCATATATACAGATCTATATCATCTTCCGTTGAATATTGCTCATTTTCCTCAAACTCTGCTTCGTGCTGTGTTTCCTGTAAGCTTTCTAGGTCATATTGATTCATATCCATGATTGTTCTCCCCCATTATTCTTAATTTGCTAACTGGAAATACGGTTTTCACCCATTTCACTCTCTACCCTAATACTAAAATGCTGCATTTTTTAAGTTCCCAATATTACTTATTTTTTTCGATTTACAAAATTTAATTGGTGAAAAGGGTGAGCTTTTCAAAAAGCTATATTGGTTCATAGCCTTTCCAACACCCTTTTGGCTTGGTAGCTAGCAGGTTAAAGAGGTAGCACTGCTAATCGGATGCTATATTGTTTACGGCTTTAATAACATACACGTCTTGTGAGTGCCCTTTGACGAGCACCTTTTTCCTGGTCAGCTTGTTCTTTTCATAATTTAGCAGGTTACGGTCTTTCCAGATTTTCAAAATGATGCTCGTATCTTCAAAACCGCCAGCTTTGATTATTTCCCGGAACTTATTCGGCAAAATGTAGATTTCATCCCAATTGCGATTCGCATCATGGGTAATCTTGCCCCAATGTTCATTTTGCTGTTTTACCTCACATAAGTCGGTTGAGAAGTTTTTTTCCATCTGAACTACCGTATTCATAAAGTATTCGTACGCTTTCGCCCCGAGGTCGCGATTACCGCCTGCTTCCTTTGCGTGCTTCAGCAGGAACGTCTTCATTCCCTCAATGTTAAATTCGAGACTTAACGCCTGTCCGGCCATTTCCGCTGTCGCCAGTAAAATTCCCATTCTATCCGCGATCCGGCTCGCAAACTGATCAGGCTCCTGCATCCCCTCCAAAAATTGCTGTTTCCATTTCTTCCAGCGACTCATTACCACACCAACGCCTTGATCCAGTAACCACTCTACGAATTTCGGCCCCGCAAAGCCATAATGGCTAAGCAGGCCCTCCTTAATTGCATCGGCGTGCTCTGCCGATTTCGTCCATTCAATATTTCCGACTTCCATCAGGCGCATTGGAATACCGATATTCTGCAAAGTTTTTGCGGTAAGAGCATGCTCACCGCTGGACAAATACAAGCCCGACCATTGAGCCGCTTTCTCACGCTGACTGTCCTTATTCAGGCGTTCTTTGTCCTGCCCGCTTGTTACCATGTAGATTAACTTACTAAAGTTTGCATCCGTCATGGATGCTTCGTCAAAAGCCAGCGGAATACCGTGATTGTTTCTTAAAGCACCTAAGAGTGCATTTAATGTGCAGTTCCAGGTTCTGATAAGCCCGCCGTCACTGATATGAGGCAATCCAAAGGGAGATACCGCCAGACGAAGCCCGGTCGTTTTTCCCTGGCTGGAGTTTCCGTAAAGGTGAACTACCAATACTTCCAGGCCCGTCTCCTTACCTACTAAAGAAGCTACCGGAGCCGCAAGCCCTAAAATAAGAGCGAACTCCAAGGGAATATGTCCTAATACCTGCTCTTCAATGATCGCCAGCCACTGATCAAACGATCCCTTTGGCTGCAGCTTGAAATCGCCGTTATAGACCGACTTCTCACCAATAGCCGTAGCGTGCTTAAACACCAGTTTATCTCCCTCAAAGAGAAAGCCGGTTTGATTATGCGTGCGCGTAATCGCAATCGTACGTTCTTGAATGTTTAGAAATTTTAATACATCCTTCACATTATGGTCGGCAACATCTACCCCATAGGCCATAAGCTGCATTACTTTTGCTCTGGTCAGTATATCTCTAGTGATTTCTTTGCGGGCAATATTCCCCTGGTACTCGTATTCGAGTACCAGGGAAACCTCCTTCGTGTCAACATTCTGCCTAATCTCAACAATTTGTACAGCCCTGCTGATAGAGATCGGATCACCGCCAGATTTATCCGGTACTTTATATAGGCACTGATTTTTGATAAAATAAGGATAATATGGATTGAAATTTTCTTTAGTAGCTCCTTGCAAACCCTCATTTGCAGGAGCATTTTTCTTTATAAACGGTATTACTTTGTTTTTACTCATCTTTAGCCACCTTAATTAATTTCAGCACAGTAAGGTATCTAAACTCTAACTTTGGAGAAACAATTTTGAAATAAGTAGTTAATAGTACATCCTGCCACATAATTTTATAAGTAATCCCAGAGTACATCTGATCTAACTTTTGCTTGCAAAATATACTCTTCGTCACTATATTCCGTTGTATGTTCAATAAGGTCTGATAAATCCTCAATAATGTTTTCAAGATCATTCTGTACCCAATCAACAAGAATCTTGTATTCTTGTATTGCCTTAATAACTTCCATAGTCGTTTCAACATCCCGACCTTTCATATTAAAAGCCTTATATACAATCAGATTTAGATCTCTACCTATTTGCGAATTTCTACGCAAATTTTCTCCATGGTCATCAAAATCAATAAATTGATCGGCAGGTATTATACTTAGAAATTCACCCATGTTAGCCCCCTCCCTCGACAATTGTTTTAAAGCTGATTCATCATTTCTTTTTCTCATTGCTCTTCCTCCCATTCTCTGAAATATAACTGACTTCCGAACGTCAAACCGGTCGTCGTATGCTTCGCTGTAAACTACTGGCACGCTCACTGTCTTTGTTCGTCTCTGTATGAAGTTTTCAAGGAACTGTCTTGCGCTTACATTGTTATTATGACAAGTTGACGCTACTCGGTAAATTTATTAGATTGGCGAAAAAATTCCAATTGACAAATCAATTTTACTTGATCTAACAAAAAAAAAGAGAGACTGGAATCCCAGTCTCTCACTATCTTTTAAGTATCTTATTTTATATGTTTCTCTTCCCATTGTATTAAGGCGTTATTAAGATCTTGCAACAATTCAATATGTTCCTGATACTTCTCAGTAGTTCCTAATTGTTTGGCTATATCCGACATTTTCTCTGCAAATTGCTGCATTAACTCGCGTATTTGGATTTGGCTTAAGGCATCCACTATTGATTGCCATTTCTCCTTTAGCTCTTCATCTTGCACATCATCACATAAAGTCAACATGCGATTGCGAAAATCAATTGCCTGTTTATCTAATGCTGAAAAGCTTATTTTTTTCTTAGTTGAAAACAGTTTTCTTAAATATTCACCGTCCCCCATCTCGAGCAAGAGCCCTTGCAGCAACGGACGTTCTGCTTCATAAAACCAAATTTCTTCTTTCTCATTTTTCAATTCATTATGATCAATACCAAGTCGCTCCATTAGGGTTTTAAACCACCCATAGATCGTATTCGCATCATAATGATACTTAGCCGCCATCTCCCGTGTTAATTCCGATAAGTTAAACGTATTTAATTCCATTATTTATTCTTCATCCTCTTCTTCATTTTCGCCGCGAGTTGTATCAACAACAGGTATATTACTTAACCAATCTTCTAAATCATAAATAATGATAAACGACTCCTCTTAAATTAACAAGCATCATTAATACTACCATAATCGCGTTTTTCATTCAATTTTATCGAAATAAGAAAAGCAAATCAGATTTTCTATTTACCTTGTTTAAAACGTAACCTTTTGCTCAAAATCAAGTTTGCCTTTTCTATAAAATTCAAGCAAAACGCTCCTACTGGGTACATTTATTTCATAATATACTCCTAATAAATACCCACATACATGCTCAGGCAATGTAACACCATCAAATGACCAAACATCATCATAACTATCTTTTGTTAATGCAATAAGGCGATTTCTATCTTTATCTTTTTCTTCCTTCTTAGCCGTAGACTTCTTCATCTCAACAGCAAGCAGATTATCTTGTGCTATTATTTGACCTCGACTATGTACTATGAGATCGCAAGTTATAGCTATAACTTTCATATCGTTATCAATGATGGTCTTAATTTTACTATCATTTCTATTGTATTCTACATCAACATGATACTCCCTAAAAATTGATATATCCAGTTCGTGTCTAAGATACATCATCATCTGAGCACACAAAGACCTTTCCGATAGATTCAGTATAATGGAGTCGACCTCTTTAGATAAAAAAGTTTGATTTACCTTCAAAAATATTTGAATTAAAGTACTAGTAGGACTATCAACAGCACTATCTGTGTTGAATTTTAATTGATTTCTAAGCCACCGAGAGTTACGATTATTCTCAATGCATTCAAGAAGTAACTTTTTCCTTTTAAATTCATTACCAATTCTACCTAATATATAATAATGAGTCCAAGTCAATTGAGGACAAACTTCTTCAAAGTCTAAAAAGTTTTTGTAAAAAGTTTTCATAGACTTTAAGTTAATTTCACCGTAGCCCTTTTTTAACGTACTATTTAATTTAATCGCAAGCTTCTTCAAGATAAGTGCTTTATAAGCTGCTCCAGCTTGTAATTCATCAATTTTCGTTAGTATTCTACCAACTTCCCAATTACTTCGAAGAGTTTTGGGGCCTGTTGACAATATCTTAATAATTTCACTATATAGCTTGTCTACAAAAAAATCTGTTTCAGTCATACCTTCAATCCCCATTATTTTAAATATATTATGCACATACAATTTTCTAACAATCTTTAATAAACCCTTCAAAAAAAAGCCCCAATCCTCTTATTACGAAGGATTGAGGCTATTTTTCGCCGTTACCAGTGATACGGCTCTCCCCGGCTAATCCGGAAAGCCCGGTAAATCTGCTCTACCAGCAGCAGGCGTATCATTTGATGGGTAAAGGTTAGTTTACTAAAGGACAGGCGTTCTTTCGCAGCTTTGCGGACTTCATCGGATAAGCCAAAAGCGCCGCCGATAATGAAGGTAATATCGCTCTGCCCTTCCAGGCCAAGCTTATCAAACTTAGCGGACAATTCTTCCGAGGAAAGCGGTTTGCCGATTACGTCCAGCACCATGAGATAGCTTGAATCCCGTACCGCCTTTAACAGGCGCTCGCCTTCCTTAGCGAGCGCTTTTGTTTTTTCAGCATCTGACGGGTTTTCTGGCATCCGTTCTTCGTCTATTTCAATGATTTCCAGCCGGCAATAGGGACCGAGACGCTTTACAAATTCCGCTATTCCTGCCGTTAAATACTTTTCTTTTATTTTACCGGCCGTTACAATCGATATCCTCATTATTCAGCAGGCATCTCTTCTAAAAGTACGGAAATGGTTTGGACTTGGCCGTTGCGGCTAAACTGAACCTCAACCTGACTGCCTACAGGCTGGGCATCCAGCACGGAGCGCAGGTCTGCTACGCTGTTAGTCTCCTGACCGGCAACTTTCAACACAATATCACCTTCACGGATTCCCGCTTTTCCTGCAGGTCCGTTCTTAGAGGCTTTCGCGATATACACACCTTTGTCAATATTAAGATCATAGCCGTATTTAGCGGCAGCATTTTTATCAAGGGCGCCTACACCAAGATAGGCCCGGACTACACGGCCTTTTTCAATTAAGGATTGCAGAATAGGACGAGCTGAATTGATCGGAATAGAAAAGCCGATTCCTTCAACCCCTGCAACTGAAATTTTGGCACTGTTAATCCCGATGACAACACCATCGGCATTCACCAGGGCACCGCCGGAGTTGCCGGGGTTGATTGCCGCATCCGTCTGAATCAGCTTGAAACGGCGTTCCCCGATTTCCAGTGACCGGTTAAGAGCGCTGATAACACCAGCCGTAACACTGCCTTTAAATTCAAGCCCCAGCGGGTTGCCAATCGCAATAGCCGGCTCCCCAACCATGACTGTGTCCGAGTCCCCGAATTGTGCGGCGGGCAGCCCGGTAAGCTCTACCTTCACCACTGCCAAATCAGTCGCTGGGTCTGTGCCAAGCACTTTCCCGGGAACAGTACGCCCGTCAGCAAGCGAAACCACAAGCTCCTGTGCATTTTCTACTACATGGTTATTTGTGGCAATGTACCCATTCGCATCAAAAATGACTCCCGAGCCGGTTCCCTGTTCAACAAGAACCTTACGGTTATAAAAATCACGGGCATAAGCCTTGTTGGTGATCCCTACAACAGAGGGACCTACCGCTTGAGCTGCCCGGACTATAGGCGTATTACGGGCATCAGATATACTGGCCTGGGCTGTTGGCGTTTTAAGCCCGGGTACCTGTTGAGCCAAATTTGGCATCTGGGGAGTAGGCTTAGCATAAAATTTACCGCCCCAGCTATATACCAGACTGCCGCCAATAACGGCACCAATAAGAGCAATTACTAAAATAGGGGTAATTCGTCTAGACATCATTTCAACCTCCTCAGCGTCATTCAGCTATACTAGCTGTTTGATCAGGAAAAGTAAGATGAAGCGAAACATCCATTCCTAACCGCAATCCTTGGGAACTTAAGATATTGCCCACAGTTTCACGGGCTAGTTCCGGGCGATTGTTTTCCTTACTCATATGAGCTAAAAAAACATGGGTATGTGCTTTGCGGGGCAGCCGTGCAATCGTCCAGGCCGCATCAATATTAGAAAGATGCCCCCGGTTGCTCATAATCCGTTTTTTTAGCGGCCACGGGTATGCCCCTTGCTCGAGCATATCCGTATCGTGATTGGATTCAAGTACCAGAATATCCGATAAAGCCAATGCTTGTTTTACTTTATCCGTTACAAACCCTAGGTCGGTAGCGACGCTGCACTTATTATCCCGGCAAAAGAAGTTAAACCCTACTGGGTCTGCAGCATCGTGAGAAATAGAAAACGGCTCTATTTTCACTGATCCCAGATCAATGCTCTCCGGCAAGCCGCGATAACAGGCTGCAGGCAGCGGCTCTTTAAACGGCATAGCATCCCAGGTTGCCGGGCGGGTATAAACAGGCAGACGGTATTTTTTCAGCAGCGTCGGCAGTCCTTTAATGTGGTCGCTGTGTTCATGGGTAATAAAAATACCATCAATATCTTCAATGGCTGTACCGATTGCCGCGAGTGAATTTTTTATTCTCCTGGCACTGATGCCGGCATCTATCAAAATACTTGTATGTTCGTCTTTTAGGAAAATAGAGTTACCAGCACTACCGCTGGCTAAAACATGTACCTTCACTATTTTGGCACCTTCTTCTTGCGTATTAACTGTAAATTAATTCGCCTCAAATGAGCCAAAATCCTCTTACTCTGCTATTTTCCAGCAGGTAATTTCAGTAAGACCGCCTCCCGAACGCCTTCTGGTAAGGCCTGTAGCAGAATGGTAATAATCTCCTTCAGCCGCTCATCGGTCTTGGCTTCAAACCGCAGCGTGAACAGCGGCTCCGTAACAGAAGAGCGAATCATGCCCCAGCCATCAGCAAATTCAATGCGTACCCCATCAATCAGATTGGGTTGATAGGCAGCAAGCTTTTGGGCTGTCTCAGCCAATATCGCTTCTTTGTCATTGCCTTTATAGGGAACACGAATATCAGGTGTCAGCAGATAGTTCGGAATTGCATCAGCCAAAGCCGCCAAAGAACCATGTTCATCAACAAACTCACACACTTTCAGAGCCGCAAACATGCCATCATCATACCCTAGCTCGCGAAAGAAAAAGTGTCCGCTGATTTCTCCAGCAAACAATGCCTGTTCCCTTAGAAAAGCCGCTTTGCTGAACGTATGACCGGCCCGGGCCATTACTGCCCTCCCACCTGCCTTTACAATTTCCTCCGGTACCACCATTGAACATTTCGCATCATAGATTATCGTGCCTTGCTGGCCTTCCAAATAATATTGCCCTAAGAGCACAATAATGTCATCATTATCAATAGCTCTGCCATTTTCATCTACAAAACCTGCTCTGTCACCATCACCATCAAAAGCTACCCCTAGCTGGGCACCGGTTTGACGTACTTTCTCACCAAGGGCTGTTAGATTCTCGGCTAAAGCCGGATTGGGAGGGCGATTAGGAAAATGTCCATCGGCATCGCAAAAGAGTTCAATCACTTCATAACCGGCCGCTCTAAAAAGCGCCGGAGCAATGCCTGAAGTAGCTCCATTTCCGGCATCTACTACCACTTTCAGGTTGCTGGAACGCGCCTTGGCAGTAGTATCCTTAATATAGTCGCTAATAACTGCCTTTTCGATTATCCGCCCTTGTCCTTGCACACGTTCATCATTTTCGACCATACGAGCAATTTCTTTAATATCTTCTTCCGTAACAGGCTGATCACCAAACACCAATTTAAAGCCATTATAGGCACCCGGGTTGTGCGAAGCGGTAACCATTACGCCACCTACGGCCTCCATTGCCTTAATCGCATAGTAGAAGACTGGCGTTGCCACAGTGCCGATATCAATTACTTCACAACCTGATTCCACTAACGTATCAATCATGATTCGCTGCAGTTCCGGCGTTGACAGCCGGATGTCTCCGCCCACAACTACCCGCTGCCCCGTCAGTTTAGCGCCTACGGCTAAGGCAATACGGCGGGCCATAATCCCGTTTAAATCTTTTCCGGCAATTCCTCGTATATCACAGGCATGAAATATGCTCATCGTCAATCTCCTTTAGTCACATCTAGTATCATCGTTATTGTAGCACGATCGGGGAAAATGATACAAGCAACAGTACCGTATACTAATAAGCGGAACAATATTTCCCGGCAATAGAAATCTCCTATATATAGGAAAAACCACTGTTACTGTTAACAGTGGTTCCGCGTGTAAACAAACGTACCTGGAAAGAGATTCCGTTATTTGTGATTGTTAGTGTTCATGTGAACGGCAGACCAATTATGCCACTCCCGTTCAAAGCTGCTATAGTCCATATCTAATGCAACCGCAATCGCTTTCTCAGGCTTCTTGCCCGCTTTCAACTCTTGTACAATCTGGTTGAGTTTCTCATCACCATACGTCTCAGCAATATACCGGATGGCTGCAAGCGAAGAGCGATAGGCCAAAGACTGATCAGGAAGATTATCAAAATCTCCGTCTAGTTCTGCTTGCGTATAAAATTTTTCAGGCTGTTTGTTGCTGTTCGACAGCCACTCGTAGCCATTTGTCTTATATTCCATATACTGAGCCAGACCTTCAGTGAACCAACGGGTGTAATTGCCATTTGTCATATGGTCAAATACCAGATGCGTAAACTCATGCACCATAGGACCTGAGCGAATAAATTCTTCTGTTGAATCCCCAGCTTTCAGCCAGGCATGAGGCGACAACAACTGGATGACACCACCCCAGTAAACCCCCATCGCACTTTGGTCACCAGACCAGCCAAAAACCTTGTTCATCTCTTTACGGTCCGGGTACACCAAAAGCAATGTCTTTTGCTCCGGTGCAGCCCCAAAAGCGGCTTCAACAGGTGAATAGGCTGCTTCGGCAGCCTGAGCTACCATCGCTACCGTATCGGCGTCATGAGGTGTATACTTGATGATAAAATGAGCAGTTTCGAAAGATGCCATGTGTCTGGCTTCATAATTCATTTTGGCTTGCGCAATATCACGAGCCAGGGGGTACAGCCACATCCGCGGCGCCCGTACCGGCACGAGCATGACAAGCAGCACAACCAAAATGAGCAGCGAAATAATAAATCTTGGGTTCTGTACGATGCTGCGCATTGTACCCCCTCCTCTCTCTAGAAACAATCAAAAAATTTACTTAATTTAGCGGCTTAATTAGCCGCATTCTGTATAGGTGAATATTATACCATAGCTATAAGCCCATGCCTACCGGTTATTTATGTAAACTAGATAGACTTACACCGGCACTTGTGCCGATGCGTGTTGCGCCTGCGGCAATCAATGCCTCTGCCTGCTCCAGCGTCCGTACACCGCCTGAGGCTTTTATCCCTGCTTTGTCGCCTACTTCTTCCTTAAATAGCAGGATATCTGCTACGGTCGCTCCTCCGGGACCAAAACCGGTTGACGTCTTTACATAATGTGCGCCTGCTGCCAATATGGCCTGACAGGCCTGCCGTTTCTCTTTGTCCGCCAATAACCCAGTTTCAATGATTACTTTGACAATATTGCCCTCTGCTGCCGCGACTACTGCCTTTATGTCGTCGATTACCGCTTGCCACTGACCGCTTTTAGCAGCACCTATATTCATTACCATATCAATCTCATCGGCTTTATCGGCAATTGCTACCTGTGTTTCATAAGCCTTTACAGTCGATGGTGTGGCTCCTAATGGAAAGCCTACGACCGTAGCGGTTCTCACACCGGTCCCCTGCAGCAAATGTGCAGCTAAGGCAACATAACAGGGATTCACGCATACTGCAGCAAAGTGATGTTCGGCAGCTTCCTCGCAAAGCCGTACAATATCATCGACTTGTGCTTCCGCCTTTAACAGTGTATGGTCGATATAAGAAACTAGTTCCATCTTCCAGCCCTCCCCTATATAAAGAATTATTTCGCCATTTCTGGCAATATTCCTACTAAAAAGAAAAGCCCGGCATACGCCGGGCTTATTTGCAGATTTAGTTTGCTTTCTTTTTCTGGCATTCGGGACAAACGCCGAAGAAGTAGAATTGCTGACCGGTTATACGGTATTCCGAAGTATCGGAAACCTTGTCGATAAACGAAGTAGAATCTACGCCAAATAAATCATCCACACGATTACATTCCAGGCAGCGTACATGAGGATGGCTGACAGTTTCAGCATCATAGCGGAAGCTGTCCTCTCCCACATTTAAGATCTGTACTAAACCAATTTCATGCAAGATATCAATAGTTTTGTACACTGTTGCCAAGCTCATTGTAGGATAAAGCGGCTGAAGCTGAGTAAAAATCATTTCAGCACTTGGATGAGACTTTGTTTTTGACAAAACCTCATATATCGCCAACCGCTGGGGAGTAACTTTGAAGCCTTTATCCCGTAACATAGTTGTTACACAGAATTCCATAAACACACCTACTTTACAAATAATTAAATCCAATTAACAATTATTTTCGGATAATTATGTCTTAATCTTACATCTCTACGAGAACTATTGTCAAGAGGCAATAAAAATACCAGCCTCGTCACTGCTGACGAGGCTGGTATTGTGGAAGATGATTACTGCATGGATTGTTGCTGATTTTGACTGAATTTCGATTTTGCTTGAGCAATATCCTGCGGATTAGCATTCTTTACATTATAGTAGCCTTGTTGCTGCATATAGTCAAAAATTTGTTTCTGTTGGCTATAAACATCACCCAGTACTGTCATATAATCGCGGCGAAGTTGTTCGCTGCTGGCTTCCTGGATATAAGTATTAAGCGAAGATGCACAATGTTTGGTTTCATTCAAACAAACTTGCAATAAATCACGATCAGCAATTTGCATACCCTGGCCCTGCATTTGGCCCTGGCCTTGTTGCTGCTGTCCCTGTTGTTGTCCTTGCTGTGCCATTAGTACCCCTCCTTTATTGTAAAGATTGTCCTGCATTTAAATGCTTACTAACCATTTGTACATGCTGCTGGTGTTTTTGCGCCAACTGCTGCAACATTTGTTTACCCTGCTGGTCTTTCATTTCACTGGCGAAATGATTGAAGGTTTTCACACTGGTTTGATGACCATCAAGAAAATCTTCTAATTGCATAAGCTCTTTGGATGTTAACATGAGTCATTCCCCCCTTTCGAATTCACTACAGCAATAGCATGCACGCCTGATAGAAATCTATTCCTAAATTTAACAATCCAAATAATGGGAAAGGACCACCCTTTGCAGCGGGTGGTCCTTTCGGCAGCAATTTTTATTTGCCAATCGGCAATGATTCCTGCTTTGCTTGCTGTTCAGCTCTAATGGCGATCCAGGTGCGGACCGCATCGCTGATAACGAAAACAACCAAAACAATCATAATAGCACTGGCTCCGGCCAGCAGATAATTATTTTTCGGTAAATAGTTAGTGGTAATATTCATATAACCTGCAGCAACAGTAGTAACTGCTAGGAAACACATAGGCGTAATGGTCGTCCAGGCATATCTGCCTTTGCCCATCCGATAAAGCACGGTTGTTCCGATTGCTAAAGCCATGCTGGCAAGCAATTGATTGGCAACTCCAAACAGCGGCCAAATGGTCGAAATCGATCCGCCGTAGAGCAGGTATCCCCAGGCTAAAGATACAGCTGCGCTGGCAAAAATAATACCAGGTGTCCAGTGCACATTTTTTAAAGGAGCATACATCATGCCGCCTAACTCTTGTACAAGATAACGTCCGACGCGGGTACCGGCATCAATTGTAGTGAGAATGAAGAGGGCCTCGAACATGATGGCAAAATGATACCAAAAGGACATCAATCCGCTCATGCCGGGAATTTGTGCAAAAATATGAGCCATACCGACTGCAAGTGAAACCGCGCCGCCAGGTCGGCCAGCTACGTTCTCACCTACCATTTGGGAAAGAACAGGCAATTCCTGAACCTGCATACCGAGCGTATTGAAAACAGCCGGTGTCGTATTAATTGCAAAGTAATCGGCAGGAATCAGACTAGTTGCAGCAATAAGGGCCATAAGAGCGACAAAGGACTCAACAAGCATACCGCCAAAGCCGACAACCCGAATTTCTGCTTCATTTGCTAACATCTTTGGTGTTGTTCCTGTACCGATGAGCGCATGGAATCCGGAAATCGCTCCACAGGCAATAGTAATAAACATAAAGGGCCATACCGGTCCGGGAATAATCGGGCCGCCGCCATAAATAAACGGCGTGAGAGCAGGCATATGAATTTCCGGTCTAACAATAACAATCCCCACCGCCAGGGCCAGTATCGTGCCTATTTTCATATATGTGCTCAAGTAATCACGAGGCGCCAGCAGCAGCCATACAGGCAAAGCAGCTGCTACGAATCCATAAATAGCCATCATAATTGAAATCTGTCCGCGCGTAAAAGTAAAGTACGGTGCCAAAGCGGATTGTTGGACCCATGGACCAACAAATACGGCAGCAAGAACTAAGGTTACACCGATAAAAGATCCTTCACCGATCCGTCCAGGACGGATATAACGAAGGTAAAGACCGACAAAGATAGCAATGGGAATGGTAGCGGCAACAGTAAAGGTACCCCAGGGGCTGTCATAAAGTGCATTTACTACCGCAATACCAAGACCTGCCATGGTAATGATCAAAATGAAGAGCACGGCAATACTGGTAGCAAGGCCGGAGGCTTTGCTGATTTCTTTTTTAGCAATTTCAGCAACTGACATGCCATCGTGCCGAACAGACGCAAATAAAATAATCATGTCATGAACTGCACCGGCTGCTACAGCGCCAATTAACAGCCACAGCGTACCTGGAAGGTATCCGAATTGAGCGGCAAGCACCGGGCCAACCAGCGGTCCAGCCCCTGCTATAGCAGCGAAATGATGGCCAAAGGTCACCCACTTATTTGTTGGTACATAATCACGTCCGTCATTCTTTAGGACGGCAGGTGTAGGACGGTTGGGGTCCAGGGCTAATACTTTAGCAGCCATGAACGCTCCATAATAGCGATACGCTAATGTAAGAAAAAGTGCAGCAATAATAACTAAATAAATTCCATTCATAACCATTTGCTTACTTCCTCCCTTATTATTAATTGCTTTTCAGCAACTCTAATAATAAAAGAAAAAAATTGCACTTGATAGTTAAATCAGATGAATGGAGCAAAATGAAAGGCTAACAGTCTAAAACCGTCGCTCAACAGAAATAAAAAGAGCCTAACCTAATAGGCAATAGTGGCCTCGTCTACCACCTCTACTTCTCCGGTTGCTTCTAAATCCCTCATCAACTGATGTACTGCCTGGTCTTTTTGCTTGGCTTCCAGCATAACATCAAAATCTTGATTTAGATCTTTAGCCAGGTGTACAAATGCCATAAATTCATCGGCATTAATATAATCTGCATGGGCCCGCACATTAGGCCCCTCTTTCGAGCTGGACATATGAATTTTAGGGGTACCGCCCTGCCAGGTGGCAGCTATATCAGGCCATAGTCCTGCCAATTCGTCTCCCTCATTACAGCAATAGTGGTGATGGACATCCAGTACCATTGGTGCTGCAATCCTTTGACAGAGTGTTAAAACATCCCGCGCAGTATAGGATTTATCATCATTTTCAATGATCAGCCTGTCCTTAATATTTGCCTGCAGCAGCTGAAACGTATCGCAAAATCGATCAAGGGCTTTGTCTTTGCTTTTATAGGCACCACCTACATGAACAACCAGCTTAGCTTCATTGCCAAAGCCCATTGCATCGAAAATCCGGGCATGATAAGCAAGATCCTCAATGCTCGCAGCAATAACCTTTTCATCAGGACTGTTAAGCAGTGTGAAATGGTCGGGATGCGCGCTTACCCGCATATCATGCTTACGTGCAAAATCGCCGATTTCTTTAAGCTCATCGGCAAATTCACTAGTATAATCCCAGCCAGCTGCTTCCGGGTGAGTGGCGAGCGGGATAAGCTTTGATGTAAAGCGGAAAACATGAATATCATGAGCCGCATTATATTTTAATACTCGTAATTGATTAGCCAGGTTTTCCCGGGTAAGCCGCCTTAATCGATTAACACGGTCAGCAGATGCTGCAATTTTCAGCAGATTGGTGACTGTTACCGTTTTATTAGGAGACCCTTCCATAATATTTAAAGCCATTGCTACATAACCAAACCGTATTTGCATTTGTTTTCCTCATTTTATCATTTATAGTGCTAGCCTTCCCTATTTGAGGCCTAATATATCCTTAATTTCCTTGATCTGACCTTTACTTACCGGGATTTCAATACTAGGAGCACCTTCTACCTTGAGCCAGTATGTGCCCTTAAACCACGGTACTACTTCTTGAACCTTGTCCATATTCACAACATAACTTTTGTGAACACGAAAAAGACTGGTCATTTTTACCCGTTCCTGGAGTTCCGTCAACGTACCATCATAACAGAACGTACCATTAACAGTTACTACTGATACCCCGCCAGCCTGCACATAGGCATAGATAACATCATCATAGGCAATAAGCATGATTTTCCCTTGCTTATTTACCGGCAGCTTATGTACGTTGATTTTACTTTTTGTCAGTGTTTCATCAATGCGGCTTGCTGCGGCGCTCCACTCATCGGGCAGATATTTGCGCAAACGTTCAAGCGCCCCTACAACACGAGGTCCCTCAAAGGGTTTCAGTACATAATCAACCGCCCCTACTTCAAATGCTTTGACCGCATATTCATCATAGGCAGTAGCAAAAATAATCAGCGTTTTCGGCAAGATAGCCCGCAGTACCACTGCTGTTTCCAGACCAGTCATTCCCCGCATTTGTACATCCAGGAAAATGACATCCGGTTTCATTTGTGCAGCCAGGCTAATTGCCGTCGGACCACTGTCCGCCTCACCGACCACCTCAATGTTTTGATATTCAGACAGTAAATATTTCAACTCATCCCTTGCTGGAGTCTCATCATCAACAAGCAATGCTTTAAGCATATTCTTCCACCTCATCAAGCATTCGTTTCGGCAGTCGGATCGTTACCGTTGTCCCCAAACCTGGCTGGCTGGAAATTTCCAGTCCCTGGCCATATTGCCCACATAAGCGCTCATGCACATTTATCAGGCCAATGCTTTCTCCCTGAGGCTGACAAAGCGGATGGCGCTTAGTTAAATCCATACCGACGCCATTGTCGCTGATAGTGATGAGTACGTTATCAGCTTCTTCTTGCACCTTCAGGATAATCTCACCACCATCTTCCTTGGGCTGCAAGCCATGTTTTATTGCATTTTCCACTAAAGGCTGTATGGTTAGCGATGGTATGAGATATTGCATGGCCGCCTCCTGTACTGCTTCGCGGATCAACAGTTTTTCCCCGTAGCGTGCCTGCTCTATCGTAAGATATGCTTCCACTTGAGCCAATTCTTCCCCGATGGGAATATTATTGCCCGTCTTGTGCAGGGAAAACCGGAACATTGCTCCCAGCTTAATGAGCAACTCGCGGGCAAGATCCGGTTTCGTCCGTATTAAAGACGTGATCGTATTAAGCGTATTAAAGAGAAAATGAGGGTTTATCTGCGCCTGGAGTGCCTTCAATTCCGCTCTTGCCGCCAACTTAGCCTGGCGGTCAATTTCGGTAAGCTCCAATTGAGTGGAAAATAAATGCGCTACACCGTCAGCAAATACAATATCCGCATCCCCCACCATATTCCCACGGGTATAATACAACTTTAATGTGCCGATAACCCTTCCCGCCTGCTTGAGCGGCACTACAACAGTGCTGGATAACCGGCAATGCTCGCAATAACAGCCTATTTCCGTACTGTTTTGGGCAATAAACATTTGTCCTGATTCCAATACATGGCGTGTTGCCTTTGTAAGGCTCGATTTACCAGGCTTATGGTGCTGTGCTTCGGCACCAATAAAAGCCAGAACATGTTCACTATCCGTAACAGCAACCGCATCATAACCGCCGGACGCATAAATGATCCTGGCGGTTTCATAAGCAGAGTCGTTTGTCAGTCCCCTTCTAAGAAAGGGCAATGTCTTTGTGGCAATATCCAACGCCTTACGGGATTTTTCAGCCCCAACACTCTCCTGGGCATCCTTTGCCGTCTTAATAATAAGCATAAATAAGGACAATCCAATAGAATTAACGACAATCATTGGTATGCCAATTTCATTCACTAACAAAAGTGCCTGCTCGTAAGGCCGGGCAGTTGCCAGGATAATCATCATTTGCATGCTTTCACCGACAATACCGGCCGTAAGTGCTACCCACCAGGGAATTGGGCGACTTGGGTAATAGCGATAAAATATGCCGGCAAGTATGCCTTCGCATACATTGGCTAGAGCACAGGAAAAAGCAGTGAAGCCGCCTAGCAGATAGCGATGTCCCCCGGCGATTAATCCCGCGACGCCTCCCATCAGCGGTCCGCCAATAAGCCCGGCTGCCATAACACCTACTACTCTGGAGTTTGCTAATGCATCATTGACTGGAATACCGGCATAGGTACCAACAATACCGATAAATCCGAAAATAACCGTTAACAGCAGCCGCTCCCGGTGCCGGGCTTCATAATCCACCAGACGCCGAAAGGCGGTCGTATGGGATAGTACAAACGCCAGTGTGGCCATGACGCTCATTCGCTCTAATAATTCCACAAGGAGTGACATCTGCAAATTCCTCACCTCTTCTAGCTATACGATACCACCTTTTCTGCTGTGATACAAACGAATAGGACCTAAGTCCTATTCGTTTTTTTGGGTGTTAGGACTTTCAACGAATTGCGTTCCTGCTTATGTAGCTTTATAATGAAAATGATATAGTAATCTAGAGGTGGTTCTCATGCAACTTTCCTACGTTCAGCCTGGGATGGTCTTGACTACAGATATTATGGACGAGCGGGGCAATTTATTGCTGGAAAGCGGCATAACCCTGACCGCCGCTTACATAAATCGCTTAAAACAGTTAGGCATTACAGCAATACATGTCGCTGATCCGATTGCCGAATTATTGAGCCAGCCAGCACTTTCTCCTGAACTGCGCGACGAGCTTGCTCAGAAATTTCGTTCTATTTTTACAATGAAAGCAGCTGATTTAACTAATCAACATGTGCGCATTACTCAATTAGAGCAGATGAAGCAAACCGTCGATAAGGTCATTACCGAAACAGGTAAACGATTGCCTTATATTATGAATGTTAAAGTACGGCAGCCGAGTGATGATGAAATTCAGCATGGTATTAATGTATGCTTGCTGTCTTTGGTTACCGGGCTCTATTTAAAAATGCCCTTGCCTCTTTTAAAAGACTTGGCTTTAGGAGCATTATTTCATGATATTGGTAAAATAGCTCTTCCCCAACAGAGTTTGTCAGTTCCTGAACCCATGCGCTTTCACCCGCTGTTTAGCCGTGAACTGCTGCTTAAGGCCTATGTCAATCCTACCGTTGCCCGCATAGCTGCCGAGCATCATGAACGTTACGACGGCTCCGGTTATCCCTTAGGCCTGTCAGGAAAAAATCTCCATCCCTTATCACGCCTGGTTGCTATTGCCAATTATTACGATACTGCCATGAATAATGCTACTTTTACACATGCATCGCGGCAGGAAATTGTAGAGACTATGATGGCTGCAGGCAATACGCAGTTTGATCTTAATTCATTACGGGCGTTTTTCCACAGTGTAGCCGTATTCCCGGTAGGCAGTTTAGTCGAGCTCAATACGCATAAGACTGGCTACGTTGTCAAAAACAGTGCACACTATCCACTTCGGCCGATTGTGCGTATTTTTGATGATACTAGCTATACGGATGTAGATCTTGTACTAAAGCCTAATATTACGATCGTCAAGGTAATTAAAGAATAATTGCAAGCTGTTCTGCCTCTATTACGAGGAGAACAGCTTTTTAGGCCGTTCTTTTCCATATAAAAAGCGCTTGGCCTTAAGCGGCAAGCGCTTTACTTAGTATTGTGGTAAGTTACCCTTGGTGCTGACGCCTGTTAGCATCATAGATCAGTTTTTTTGCCGAGATCAGGACTCCCATTAGCAGCCAGAAAGCACCATACATCGTAATCATTGGATAGGTCAGTGTGAGGTTTAGCCCTGTTAATACAAGCAGCGGGGCCAATAAGAAAAACCAAGTGGTTAGTCCGGTGCCAATGGCGAAAGCAAAGATACAGAGCGCAGCTAAGCAAGGACTATTGCGGTTAAGTGAGAATTTGCTGCCTTTGTCTCCGACCAAAACTAATGACGCAAGGAGGACAATTGCTGCTAAGAATGGTTTAGCAACGACAAAATAATTTGTTGCATTTGATAAAATAGCTTGCCATTGCATACGTAAGATCACCTCCACAAAATTAATTATACTGTTATATATTGGGCGCCTATCCAATTTATGCTATATTTTGAAATTTCTCTGTAGTGGTACTTCCTTTCGTTTTTGCGGCTCGTCCTGCATAATGATATAATGAGTAAAAAATGAATAAAGATGGTGGAAATATGCTGTTAAATGATATTACCTCAGCAATTGCCCGGGAGATGGGCGTCAAACTCTTTCAAGTAGAAGCAACTGTTAGTTTGCTCGATGATAGTAATACCGTGCCTTTTATTGCCCGTTATCGTAAAGAAGCAACAGGAGAACTGGACGAAGAGCAAATTCGAACCGTCCAGGAGCGGCTTAGCTACTTACGTAATCTCGTGAAACGCCAGGAAGAAATTCTTAGCACGATTGAGGAGCAGGGTAAACTCACTCCTGAACTGGCTGCTGTAATTACTGCCTGTACCAAACTACAGGAACTGGAAGACTTATATTTACCGTATCGGCCAAAAAAGCGGACTCGCGCTCAAATTGCCAGAGAAAAGGGGTTGCAGCCATTGGCTGATATTATAATGGCACAACAACTCCAAACAGGCTCCCCCCAAGACGCGGCAACACCTTTTGTCAACGCAGAAAAAGAAATTGCCACACCTGAAGATGCCTTGGCCGGAGCTGCCGATATTATTGCCGAAACGGTAAGCGAACAAGCCGATATACGGGCCCTGTTACGCAGGCACCTGTGGAGCAGCTCCGAAATAGCAACCGAATTTGCGGTAGATGAAAGTCAGGCTAAAGAAGTCTTGAACTATAAGGATTACCATGAGCCTGTCAACCGTATGCCGTCACACAGGATTTTGGCCGTAAATCGCGGGGAAACAAAAGACCTTCTCAAGGTTCATCTTGTTACCTCCCACGAAGACAATATTGACCGGATTGTCCGTCTTTTTATCACAAAAAGTTCGATTTTTTCCGACCTGATTCGCTCCGCAGTTACCGATGGCTACAAACGTCTTCTTCTTCCTGCTTTGGAGCGGGAAATACGCAATCAACTAACCGAAAATGCTGAGAAGCAGGCCATTCGCGTTTTTGGTCTTAACCTTCGCCAGCTGCTCTTGCAGCAGCCCCTGGCAGGACATACGGTTATGGGCCTCGATCCAGGATATCGCACCGGCTGTAAAATGGCTGTTGTCAGCCCTACCGGAACTGTACTGGAAACAAACACGCTGTTTTTCACCATGAGTGAGGCACAAAAACAAAAAGCTGCTGATGCCGCTTTAGCTGCCATTCAAAAGCATGGTGTTACTCTCGTAGCCATTGGTAATGGAACAGCTTCCTATGAAACCGAGGAATTTACTGCCCAGCTTATTAATACACATAAACTGCCCGTTCATTATGTAATAACAAATGAAGCCGGTGCCTCAGTCTATTCGGCTTCTAAACTAGCGAAAGACGAGTTGCCTGACCTGGATGTGTCTATCCGGGGCGCGGTTTCTATTGCCCGCCGTGTCCAGGACCCACTTGCCGAATTAGTAAAAATAGATCCTAAATCAATTGGTGTTGGTCAATACCAGCATGACGTAAACCAAAAGGAACTGACCAGCACACTTTCCACTGTCGTAGAATCAGCCGTTAACCATGTAGGTGTAGAGCTTAATACAGCTTCACCTGCACTTTTGCAGCACGTTGCAGGCATTAATGCTGCTGTTGCTAAAAACATCGTTGCTTTTCGTGATGAAAACGGCTCTTTTAAAAATCGCAAACAGCTGTTAAAGGTACCACGGCTTGGTCCGGCAGCATACACGCAGTGCGCCGGCTTCCTACGCCTTCAGTCCAGTGATAATCCTCTTGATAATACGCCCGTTCATCCTGAGTCTTATACGCTTGCTCAAAGCTTACTTGAAAAACTAGGTTTTTCCGTAACCAGTTTAAGCAATAAAGAACAATTAAAAAGTATCCAGCAACATGTTCAGCAAGTTGATGTCACAAGGCTGGCCGCGGAAGCAAATGCCGGTGAACCTACTGTCCGGGATATTTTAGCGGCACTAGTCAAGCCCGGTCGCGACCCCCGTGAAGATCTGCCGGCACCGTTGACTCGCAAGAATGTAGTTAAACTTTCGGATATTAAGCCCGGCACAGTAGTACGGGGCACCGTCCATAATGTCATTGATTTTGGTGTATTTGTGGATATTGGCATTAAAATTAACGGCTTGATTCACCGTTCGGAGCTCTCCGGCAAACCTTTCCGCCACCCCTTGGATATTGTTTCTGTAGGCGATATTATCGATGTATTGGTAATATCTGTAGATGAAGAACGAGGCCGCATCGGTCTCAGCTTGAAACAAGTACCTAAACAATAGTAAAATCAGCCTGACAAAGTCAGGCTGATTTCTTTTTTCTCTTACGGGTATCCTAACAACATGTTGTTGGAAAGGAGCTATCTCATGCCCACAGAAGAAAGTTTCTTACTTACCCGCAATCTTGGCTTTCCGCCACAGCACCAACCGTCACAGCCCGGCTTAGAAACGGAAATGAATCCACCGCCCTGGGTAATCAAAGAAAGCTATCAAGCCTCCGGCAAATTGCGCGGTAAAATTGCGCTGATCAGTGGCGGCGACAGTGGTATTGGACGGGCAGTGGCATTAGCTTTTGCCCTGGAGGGTGCAGACATTGCCATTGTTTACCTCAATGAAGACAGCGATGCCCAGTATACCAAGCAACTCATTGAATCCACAGGACGGCACTGCCTGACGATTAGCGGCGACATCGGTTATGAAGACTTTTGCCGGGAGACAGTCGAGCGCACGGTCAAGCAATTCGGCAGTCTTGATATATTGGTTAACAATGCTGCCGAACAACATGTACAAACCCGCCTGGAAGATATAACCGAAGAACAATTAGACCGTACTTTCCGGACTAACATGTACTCTTGCTTTTTTCTGGCTAAGGCAGCTCTGCCCTATTTGAAAAATGGCAGCACCATTATTAATACTACTTCTGTAACAGCCTATAAAGGCAATGACCAGTTAATCGATTATTCTGCCACTAAGGGCGCCATTGTAGCCTTTACCCGCTCATTGTCGCAAGCGCTGGTCTCACAAGGCATCCGGGTCAATGGAGTTGCACCCGGTCCTATTTGGACACCACTTATTCCGTCTTCTTTCAATGAAGCTCATGTAGCCCAATTTGGCGTTGATACGCCAATGCAGCGGGCTGGCCAACCGGCTGAAGTTGCGCCTGCCTACGTATTTCTGGCTTCTAATGACTCTTCCTATATGACAGGCCAGATCATACACATAAACGGCGGGACAATTATAAATGGTTAAAAAAGTCCGTATCTCCTGGGAGATACGGACTTTTACATTACTTGTCTATTGATTCTGCCTGCATCACTGTAAAAGGATCATTGCTGTAAATATAAGCCTGTATCTCGTTCAGCAATTCATCAGCAGCTGCTTTAACAAGCACCAATTGGCCCTTTAATGCATTGGCAAGTATTTTGTCAGTTAGCAGAGGCAAATTGATCGATGTATTCAGCAACGCTCCCATTACAGCGGCATAGCTGTTTTGCGCACCCACTGCTAAATCACTAATGACCTGGAGATTTATCCGGCCAAGCAACACCTTGCCGATCTCCAGCGCCTCGAGGGAGCACCGGGCAATTTCAAGCGGAATCTCGGCTGCCTGCTTGAGTGCCAGTTGAATTCCTTCGTCTCTGTCAGCTTTTTCATTCTCTGAGTTTTTCGGCATTCGGTACGCTGCCATTACCTCGCCGAAGGCCACCGCATCGCGATCAATCAATTCCTGCAAGCGCATATGTACTTGCGCTAATTGCTGAATTCTCTCCCTCAGTACATCTTCATGCTCAGCATATTGCGGGCGGCCAAGCGTTAAGTTAACACTCATTTCAATCAAGCTGGCACCTAGCAAACCGGTCAGTGCTGCAGCGCTGCCCCCACCAGGTGTTGATGACTTTGAGGCCAACTGTTCTGCATATTCATTGATAGACAAAGCGGCAAGCATATCCAATCCCTCCGACTAATTTGCTAATTTTATCTTAAAAAGAATCTCTCATCATATAACAAAGTCCTCATTATTCAATGCTAATAAGGAGCGGGTACAGTGACTGTCCTCCGGCATACAGTTCTACTTCCACCCCGTTATATTTCTCCTGCAGGAGCGCGGCCAGCTTTTCGGCCTCGCCAACAGCTAATTCGCTGCCATAATAGAGGCTGACAACCTCGGCCTCAGTAATGCGAAGCTTTTCGGCCAGCTTAAACAAAGCAGTCTGCAAATCAGCTCCGTCAGTCAGTACCTGGCTATTTACGACTCCTATAAAGCGGCCTGCCGGTACCAGCTGACCGTCTACCAGGCTGTCACGGACGGCAACCGTCACTCCTGCTGCCCGTACCGTTTCAATCCGGGAAGTCATAGCTGAGACATTATCACCGATTGCTTTATTGGAATCAAAAGCCAGTAATGCTGCTAATCCCTGGGGAATGTTAACAGTAGGCACCACTTCTACGCGATCACCCAACAATTTTTTAGCTTGATTGGCAGCTAAGATAATGTTTTTGTTATTGGGAAGAATGATATAACGTTCAGCCTGCCCCTGATGGACAGCACTCATAAAGTCTTCGACCGGAGGATTCATTGTCTGCCCGCCGGCAATAACCATCTGAGCACCCATTTTTTTCATCATTGCAGCGAAGCCTTCCCCATCAGCAACAGTGATGACAGCCAGGGGTTGTTTAGCAGGTGTGGGAATAACGACTTGGCGATGTTGATCTGCCATATTATCGATCTTAATATCATGCAGCGTGCCCCAGGTAAGTGCCATCTCCAGAACAGCTCCTGGATGAGCACTATGGATATGTACCTTTAAGACATTATCGCCCTCAGCCAGAACGAGAGAGTCTCCTTGCGGCATTAGTAAGCGCCGCGCTTCATCACGAGCAAGGGAACAGTTTTTTACAATGAACTCCGTACAATAGGGATGAGCAATATCAAACTCTTCCACTCCAGGCATTGTCAGCGTCAGAGTACGGTCCCAGTCAGCTTCCGGGCCGCTGCCTACTCCTTCCAGTCCCTCGAGGCAGCCAGCAAGAAAAACAAGCAGTCCCTGACCACCGGCATCAACTACTCCTGCCTGTTTTAAAATTGGCAGCTGCTCGGGAGTTTTGTTCAAAGCGTCCCGTCCAGCCGCAACTGCCTCTTTCAAAATATCGGAAAAAGGAAGTGTTTCCCGCACTGTCCTTCGAGCCCCTTTGGCAATTCCTTTAGCAACAGATAATATGGTTCCTTCTACAGGACGGGAGACCGCCCGATAAGCATATAACACTCCATATTGAAACGCTTTACCGACTTCGCTGGAAGTAGCTTGTTCTTTACCAGCTAGCCCTCTGGCAATTCCTCTAAATATCTGGGACAAAATTACTCCTGAATTGCCTCGCGCGCCCATTATAGCACTATCGGCAGCTCGTTTTGCAAGAGGACCGATCCCCGCTTCCGGCGCTTCGGCAACTGACCGGGCAACAGCTCCCAATGTCAGCAGCATATTGGTCCCCGTATCGCCATCAGGCACCGGAAAAACATTTAAGCTGTTAATATATTGATGCTCGCGCATAAAAGCTTTATATGCTCCGGCAATCATACGGCGATAGTCTTTGCCTGTTACCATTTCTACCATTTTACGTGCACCATCCTTATTGCTTTTCCTGAAAAATAAGCCCTAGTAAACCAGGCCCCAAGTGACTGGCTAAGACTGATCCGCCCTCACCAATCAGCACAGGTATATGTGGATAGAGCTGCTGAATTTGCTGCTGCAATATAAGAGCTTCTTCTCTTGCCTCAATACTAACGACACTGATATACGTAAACCCGGAGAACCTCTTTAATTCATCCGCCATACGGCTAATCGCTTTCATGCGGGTTCGTACCTTATCCAGTACTGTTAACCGTCCATTCTCCAAATAGAGGATGGGCCGTATTTGTAAAATAGTACCAAAAAGAGAAGCAGCTCCTCCAATACGTCCTCCTTTATGGAGATATTCTAAGGTGCCGGGGACGATCAACGTATGTGTAGCAGCAGCCATCTTTTCAATATAAGCAGCAATCACGCTGGCTTCCTGTCCTTCTGCCGCCATTTCCAGAGCCTGTTCTGCCATTTGAACCATGCCAATTGCCGTCGTACCCGAGTCAATTACAAATATATTTTTACTTTCAACCATCTGGACAGCCATTCGGGCACTTTGCACAGTACCACTTAAACTGCCGGAAAGCGTAATCACAATAGCTGAATCGCCCTTTTCTTTTAACCCCGAAAAGAGTGTAACAAACTCCCCCGGAGCGGGCTGCGAAGTTTTAGGATGCTCTCCAGTTTCTTGTATCAGTGTAAACAAATCTGCAGTAGACAATTCATTCTCATTTATTTGCCTGTTATTCAATAATACCGTAAGGGGAACCACATGAAGATTAGGCCATTTTTCCAGCAATTTCTGTGGTACATTAGCAGTACTATCAAGGATAACATGAACTTGTGACACAGTAATAACTCCCCCATAATAAATAATAGTCAATAGTATTGTAGCAGATTTCGGAAGTTAAATATAGGCTTCCCCTGGGAAAGAGAAAACAGCCGGAATTATCACGGCTGCTTGTTTTATCAAAATTTATAGATTATTAAAGTGTAGAAGCAGCCAGCCGCCTGTCAAAGTTAAACAGCTGTTTGAGTTTGGGTTGCTCATTGATTATCTCCGTTTGTGAACCATGAATGCCGCATTCCGAACAAAACCAGGTTTGTACCCGAAGTACAACCTCTCGTTCACCTACATAATACTTAATAAGCGTATATTTTGAAGCCTTGTCAAGGTGTTCACACCATACTTGATTATTCATTGGAAACTCCTCCTCAAAGTAATTTGTTATCTAGTCCTAGTATTTAATACTATATTTATTCAGTTTTATATAGTATATACCATGTTATGCAAATCTTCAATATAATTATTACCTGGTTATAATTTACAGTCTATTTCTATGTATATGCCGTATCCGCTGCTATTTGACCTGGAAAATTAACGAATTTGCCTGTAATGGGCTCACATCAAGCCAAAGAAAGAGGAAATTACCGTAAAGAGCGAGAAAGTACAACACAGCATATGCGTCAAAAAGGAGCCATTATGAAACAACAACACCTTTTTGCCTTAGATATTGGCACACGAAGTGTCGTAGGATTAGTAGGAACCCCGGGCGAATTACAAATTGAGCTTGTTGCCTTTGAACGTCAGGAGCACCATACAAGAGCGATGCTTGATGGTCAAATTCATGATGTCACAGAAGTAGCCGGAATCCTCAAAGCAGTAAAAGAACGACTGGAGAAAAAAACAGGCCCGTTACATAAAGTAGCCGTTGCCGCTGCAGGCCGGGCTCTGCATACGATAAGCGCCACCGCCGATATGGATGTATATAATCGCGGTATCCTCACTCCTAATGATGAGAGAGCACTCGAGCTAACAGCCATCCAAGCAGCCCAGCAGCAGTTAGCCACCTCTGCCAACATTCTCCATCCCGCTAACTACTACTGTGTAGGCTATAGTGTCGTTCATTTTGCACTAGACGATATACAATTGAAGAGCCTGGTAGGTCAGCGAGGTAAAACTGCAGCAATTGAAGTCATTGCCACCTTTTTACCCAGGCAAGTAATTGACTCTCTCCAGTCAGCGCTGTCCGCTGCCGGCCTGGAAATGGATACGCTGACGCTGGAACCCATTGCAGCTATCAATGTATTGATTCCTCCTACTATGCGTCACCTTAACCTTGTACTGGTCGATGTAGGTGCTGGCACTTCCGATGTTGCCATTACCCGGGACGGAACAGTCATTGGCTTCGGTATGGTGCCTTATGCCGGTGACGAAATCACGGAAGCAATTTCACAACGCTATGTTCTAGACTTCAATGTTGCCGAAACAGTAAAGCGCCAATTATGCGGCAAAAACAAGAAGATATCTTTCACTGATGTATTGGGAATGACCCACAAAGTAGCCTCAAGTGAAATATTAGACGGTATTCGCATGCAGGTAGCAGAATTGGCCCAATTAATTGCTTCACAGGTTTTGGCCTTAAATACATCCACTCCGCAGGCTGTCCTCCTGGTTGGTGGTGGCGCACTCACTCCCATGCTGCCGGAAGCACTGGCTCAGGCCCTGGATATTCCCGCGGGACGCGTTGGCATCAGACGCCCCGACACCATAGAAGGAATTAAAAACATCCCTGCTTCCCTATGCACACCTGACCTGGTCACTCCACTGGGAATTCTAAATCTGGCCGGTGGAAGAACGCTCAACTTTGTCAATGTAGAAGTAAATGCACAGCCGCTGCGGCTTTTTAATATTGGCAATCTGACGGTTGCTGACTCACTCTTAGCCGCAGGCATTGATGTGCGTACTCTCCATGGCCGTCCTGGCATGGGCATCACAGTGACAGTTAACGGCGAAACCCATTTCCTGCCTGGGAGTTTAGGGCAGCCAGGTACACTGCATACCAACGGACAGCCAGTCAAATTCGACCATCCTCTGGCAGATGGTGATCAGGTAACCGTCACCAAGGGCAGCAGCGGCATTACGCCTGCACCTGCATTGAGTGAGCTAATATCGGTACCTGACCCAATTACAGTACTGATAAATGACACTTTGATAGAGATAGCTCCAATCATTACAATTAATGGTCAGCACGCTGATACTGGCCAGCCCCTTGCCGACCGGGATACTGTTATCTGCCGCTTGCCCTCCATATTAGGAGATGTGCTGCTTAGTGCAGGAATCCAGCCTCAGCCAGTCGTATCGCATTATACTGTAAATAATGCCGAACGCGCTTACAGCATCTACCCTGTTTACACAGTAAATAATGAACCAGCCACACTTGCCTCACTTATAAAGAACAATGATATGATTACTACGGTGAAACCTCAGCTGCCGACTATTGGTGATGTCCTGGGACTAGAACAGCGGTGCGATGACAGCATTACCGTACTTTTCAATGGCTCGCCCTGCCATATCCCGGTTCACCGTTTTACTATTACAATGAATGATAAACCAGCAACACTGGATACTCCTGCGCAACCGGGCAGCAAGCTGGCACATCATGTGATCAGTCAATGGAGCCCGTTAATCAGTGACGTCCTCCTTGCTGCTGATTATAAGCCGCTGCTGTCTGCCGGTCCGGTCACGATTTTGCTCAATGGCCGGTCTACTGAATATACGGCGGCCGTTAACGAAGGTGACCGGATTGAAGTTGTCACTGCCCGCAATGCCAATACTGCAGGATGAAAAAAAGACGCCGTTAGGCGTCTTTTTTAAAATTGTTAAAACTTCGTTCTCAGGCCGTTCAGAAAGCTCTAGATGCTAGAAAGGCCGAGGAAGCGAGCGAAGACAGTACAGCGCAGGTACGACGAGTGAGCTCCCGCAGGCCTGCCCAACGCAGATGGGGCTTTATCAACGGCCTGAAAAAAGACGCCTTAAGGCGTCTTTTTTATTGAAATAACCGTTGTAACTTATCTGGTTCCAGGATAACAATTTTATGAATATCAAAATCAATCATCCGGTCTTTTTTAAGCGAGCTTAATGTACGGGTTACCGTTTCACGCGTTGTTCCTACCAAGCTGGCCAAATCCTGCCGGGAAAGATCCAGCGTAATTTCAATCTGGCCATTCGTGAGAGAACGGCCATGCTTTGCCCCAAGCCGCAGCAAGGTTTCCGCCGTTCGGGCAGTAACGTCATGAAGTGCAAGGTTTTTAATTTTCTGCTGCGCAAATAACAGTCGCTGGCTGAGGGCTTTAATTAATTGCAGGGCAAGTAAGTTATTCCCCAGAATCAGCCGCTCCAGATCGCTATTTTTAATAACGCCTACCTTAGAATCATCTACGGCAATAGCTGTAGCCGGATAAGCCCGGTTGTTGAACAGCAGCACTTCAGCAAATAAGTCGCCAGGACTCAATATATTGATAATATGCTCTCGTCCATCATCTGTCATTTTAACAATTTTAACCTTGCCTGACTGAAGATAATGGAAGCCTTCACCTTGTTCCCCTTCCAGGAAGATGACACTGCCTTTGCGATATTTCCGCTCAGTCGTAATCGCATAGATGTCTTTCAGCTGCGCCTCCGGCAAGTCAGCAAAGACAGGCATTCTCTTTAACTGCTGAATAACATCCATCTTTGTCCCTCCGCTTACCAGCACTAATGGTTTTACTTTGACTGCAAATATTCGCTGACTTTGCCAAAAGCATAGGCACTCGCCGCTACCGTTTGCATGATATCATCCTCAGTGTGAGCGGTGGACATAAATCCTGCCTCAAACTGCGATGGAGCCAGATATACCCCTTGTTCCAGCATAGCATGGAAGAATATATTAAATGCACCCACATCGGATTCTTTGGCACTATCGTAATCATACACAGGTTTATCCGAAAAAAACATGCCGAACATGGAGCCAATATGATGATACTGCAACGTTAAGCCAAACTTCTCTGCTTGAGCGCGAATCCCGGCAGATAAGGCCTCCACTTTGTTGCTAAGCTCAGTATATGTATCCGCTTTTTCGGATAAAATCGTGAGAGTGGTTATCCCAGCGGTCATAGCCAGTGGATTACCACTGAGAGTGCCCGCCTGATATACTGGTCCGGCCGGCGCAATCAATTCCATAATATCCTGACGTCCGCCATAGGCCCCCACCGGCAGACCACCGCCAATAACCTTACCGAGACAGGTTAAATCAGGCTGTATGCCAAAAACGGACTGGGCTCCGCCATAGGCCACCCGAAAACCGGACATGACCTCATCAAATATAAGCAGCGCTCCATATTTCTGTGTTAGTTCTCTAACCTGCTTGAGATAGCCTTCCCTAGGCAAAACCATCCCCATATTGCCAGGCACAGGCTCTATGATTACCGCTGCAATGTCTTCGCCCACGCTTGCAAAGGCAGCCTCTAAGTCCTGTATATCATTATACTTAACCGTGATCGTACTGCCTGCGATGCTGTCAGGCACCCCAGGACTGTCAGGAATGCCCAGCGTGGTTGCTCCTGAGCCCGCTTTTACGAGCAGGCTGTCATGATGACCATGATAACAACCGGCGAATTTAATAATCTTGCTTCGTTTGGTAAAAGCACGAGCCAGCCTGAGCACGCTCATTGTTGCCTCCGTCCCGGAGTTGACCATCCGGACCAATTCCATCGACGGAACAGCCTTCCTTACCAACTTAGCCAATTCAGTCTCTAAAATTGTCGGAGCCCCATAACTGGTCCCCCTCACCAAAGCCTCCCTGAGCGCTTCGGTAACAGCAGGATGAGCATGACCGATAATCATCGGCCCCCAGGACTGGACATAATCAATATACTGATTGCCATCAATATCATACAGCTTACTGCCAGCAGCAGCAGCAATAAACGGCGGTGTTCCGCCAACGCCCCGGAAGGAGCGGACAGGACTGTTCACCCCGCCCGGAATATATTCTTTGGCCTCAGCAAAAGCCTGAGCCGATTTTTCCAAAGTAAATGCCATAGATGTGTACCCCCTTTGTATCTTTAGTACCAAATAAGGCGAAACATAAGATTGCCACGTCGCTACGCTCCTCGCAATGACAATAGGGCAGAGCGCCTCTCCCAACCATTCCTTGTGCACCCCGAAGGGGAGTTATCACCACCAACGGCGACAAGCCCCCCCATCCTCGCGTTCTCATTAGCCGTCTAAACTGCCTTAGAGGCGAAACATGAGATTGCCGCGTCGCTGCGCTCCTCGCAATGACAATGGGGCAGAGCGCCTCTCCCAACCATGCCTTGTGCACCCCGCAGGGGAGCTATTCACCACCAATGGTGACAAGCCCGGTCCTCCGTCTCCTTTTGCCGCCAAGCTTAGGCCGCCGAGAAGGCTCCAGCCCGCCGCTAAGCCAAGGCAGTCGAGAAAGGTTCAGATGCTAGACGGAGCGAGAATCGCAGCGGAGGCGTACTGGAAGTACGTTGCAGCGGAGACTCGCAGCGACAACAACGCAGATGAGCCTTTATCGGCTGCCGCCCTCAGATAACCAGCGGGCGGCGTCCATGGCATGATACGTAATAATAATATCCGTTCCAGCACGTTTCATAGAAAGCAGTGTCT
>NZ_DALZUO010000023.1:54236-71747 GCF_032013335.1 Anaerospora sp.
GCATGATACGTAATAATAATATCCGTTCCAGCACGTTTCATAGAAAGCAGTGTCTCTAAAACGGTCCTTTTTTCGTCAATCCAGCCTTTTTCTGCAGCTGCCTTAATCATGGCATACTCGCCGCTCACGTTATACGCTGCAACAGGCAATGCAAAGTTATCTTTCACCTGACGGATAATGTCCAAGTAAGCCAAAGCTGGTTTTACCATAATAATATCAGCACCTTCAGCTATATCCAGCTCCACTTCCCGCAAAGCCTCCCGGGAATTAGCCGGGTCCATCTGATAGGTTTTGCGGTCGCCAAACTGGGGAGCGGAATTGACGGCTTCCCGGAATGGGCCGTAATACGCAGAAGCATATTTGGCGGCGTAAGACATGATTGACACATGACTGAAATCATGCTGATCAAGTGCCTCCCGGATCGCCAGTACCCGCCCGTCCATCATATCCGAAGGAGCTACCATATCAGCTCCTGCTTCGGCATGACTGAGCGCTACCCGCGCCAGCAATTTTAGTGACGGGTCATTATCTACCGTTTGGTCTTTCACCAGACCGCAGTGGCCAGTACTCGTATACTGACATAAGCATACATCAGTAATCACTACCAGTTCCGGCAATTCTGCCTTAATTAACTGCACTGCCTTCTGAACTGGACTTGACATATCCCAGGCACTCGACCCTTGCTCATCCTTATATTCGGGCAGTCCGAAGACTTCAACTGCCGGTATGCCTAAAGCATAGACCTCTGCCGCCATACTCACCGCCATATCAGGCGATAAGTGATAGTTGCCGGGCAAAGTGGGAATTTCCTTTTTTACCTTTTGTCCTGGAACAATAAACAGGGGATATACAAAATCAGCAGCAGAAAGCTGAGTTTCACGAACCATAGTTCGTATGCCTGCTGATGAACGCAGGCGCCGGGGACGGATAAAAGGATTCGCCATGACTATCCCTCCTGAATGCTTTCGCTAATCGCTTTTACCAAGCCGCGAATGGTGTATTCATCTGCAATGATATCCGGCTTAATGCCATGCTCTACGCAGGTAGCAGCCGTAATAGGTCCGATGCAGGCAACTTTAGCTCTCCCAACAAGCTCAGCTCCTTGAGGGCCAAGCAGCTCAAGCAAATTGGTCACAGTTGAGGAACTGGTAAAAGTAATGAGGCTAATCTCGTCTGCTGCCAGCTTTTCTGCTAAAGCAGTACCATCTGTATCGGCTACGACAGTTCTATAAGCAGGTACAACCGTTACCTCAGCACCTAATTCTGCCAGTTTTACCGGCAAGACATCCCTGGCTATTAGTGCACGTGGAATTAAAACCTTCACACCCGGCTGAATTAGCGGAGTAAGCGAATCAACAATTCCTTCTGCTCTAAACTCAAGCGGGACAATATCTGCATAAATACCGAACTTTTGCAATTGCTCTGCTGTTTGTGTCCCAATAGCGGCAATTTTAACTCCCGCCAGCATGCGGCTGTCTTTTTTAGCCTGATGCAAACGCTCAAAGAAATAATCTACTCCGTTGGTACTGGTAAATATCAGCCATTGATAGCTTGTTAGCTCTTGTATTGCCTGATCCAGTTGTGCAAAGCTTTCTGGCGGAACGATTTGAATCGCTGGCGCCTCTAGGCATTGGGCACCGAGTTCTTCCAGTTTTGCAGTAAGCGCGCTTGCTTGCTCTCTTGCGCGGGTAACCAATACAGGTTTGCCAAAAAGCGGTTTTGTGTCAAACCACGCCAACTTTTCCCGTAAGTTTACCACATCACCAACCAGGAAAATGGCTGGTGGTTTAATTCCGGCTTTTGCAACATCGTCAGCCGCACTACCGACTGTAGTAATCAGAACTTTCTGCTCGGGCTTAGTGCCCCATCGAATAACGGCGGCCGGAGTCTCAGCCGGACGACCGTTTTCAATTAATTTGGCAGTAATATGGGGTAAGTTTTCAACCCCCATCAGAAATACTAATGTATCGACACCGGTAGCCAGCTTGTCCCAGCGCATATTGGATTCACCTTTAGTCGGATCCTCATGGCCTGTAATAACAGCAAAAGAGGTTGCTACCGCCCGGTGGGTAACCGGAATGCCCGCATAGGCCGGTACCGCTATGGCAGAAGTAATCCCTGGAACAACTTCAAAAGGCAGATCATTTGCGACCAGTTCGAGTGCTTCTTCACCGCCGCGGCCGAATACAAAAGGATCACCGCCCTTTAAGCGCACCACAACCTTACCCTCTTTGGCTTTTTCTACTAGCAATTGATTAATATCTTCCTGCCGCATAGTATGCTGACTGGATGCTTTACCTACATAGACAAGTTCCACATCTTTTCTGGCCCATGCCAGCAGTCTGCTGTCCGCCAAACGATCATATACAATGGTATCGGCCTGCTCGATATATTCTTTTGCTTTTACGCTGATTAATTTATAATCACCAGGTCCTGCACCCACGAGATATACAATACCTTGTTTCACTATTTTTTCTCCCCCTGTTCACTACTGACTAGCTCTGCTAGAATTTCCCTGCCCCCTTGTACATACATACGTTGAGCAAGGCGTCGTCCCATATCATCGGCACCTGCCGGGCCGCTGCAGAGAGTATCGCGTATAACCAACTTACCGTCAAGTGACAGAATTGCCGCTTCTAAATACAACTCATTATTCTCGATGTAGCCATAGACGCCCATTGGTACTTGGCAGCCGCCTTCAAGTTCATTGAGAAAGCTTCTTTCAGCAGTTACTGCACAGTTTGTATCTTCGTCGTTAAGGAAATTGAGCATTTGCAAAACTTCTTTGTCATTTGCCCGAGCTTCAATAGCCAATGCTCCCTGCCCTACAGCAGGCAAAGAAATCTCTTTCGGCAGTATCTGCGTAATAAGGTCTTCCCAGCCCAGCCTTCTTAAGCCAGCTGCAGCCAGCACAATAGCATCTAGCTGCTCTGTTTCAAGCTTTTTTAAGCGGGTATCAAGGTTGCCCCGTAAATCACTGATCTTCAGATCGGGCCGTGCTTTGAGCAGCTGCGCTTTCCGTCTGAGGCTGGAAGTACCCACTTTAGCGCCCAGCGGCAGACAGTCCAGCGTCTTGTATTCAGGGCTAATAAGAGCATCCCATGGAGTTTCCCGTTCAGTTATAGCCGCTAGTATCAATCCTGGAGGAAGCTCAGTAGGCATATCCTTTAGACTATGAACTGCAAGATCAATTTCTCCATTCAGCATGGCAGTCTCCAGTTCTTGAGTAAACAAGCCTTTTCCGCCAATTTTAGCCAGGGGAACATCTAGTATCTTATCCCCCTTTGTAACCATATGCTGAAGTGTTACCTCCAGCTCAGGATAACGTTCAGTCAGACAATGAGCTATATAATTGGCCTGCCACAGCGCTAGTTTACTGCTGCGCGTACCGATGACGATTTTTTGTCTCACGATTTTCTTCCTCTCCCAGCTGATCAAGTTTAAATAATTTTCGTACTGCCTCCAAGTAAAGATCTTCTTTATCTGTTCCAGCTGCTTCATTAATCCGGATCATCGGATCGCGCAGCAACTTCCGGACAAGCATTCTTGACATATTCTCAAATACTTTTCGTTCTTCTGGACTGCAATCTGGTAATTTTGCTAAGGCGCGCTTAATCTCCCGCTGCCGAATCCGTTCGGCTTTTTCTGTCAGCAGCGCCAGCGTCGGCCGAAACGACAAATAGCGAAATTTACTTACCAGTTCAGTCAGACTTTCCTCAATAATCTTCTCAGCTACCCTTGCTTCCGCTTCACGGATGCGTAAATTAGACTCTACAACCGCTTCCAGAGCATCTATATTATAGAGGGTAACACCCGAAATTGCCGCCACTTCCGGTTCAACATCACGCGGTACAGCAATATCAATAAAGATAATTGGACGCCCTTTACGCTTTGGTATTAGATGAGCAACATCCCAGGCGCTGACAATATAGTGAGGCGCTCCGGTAGAAGTAATGACAATATCAGCATGAATCGCACATTTCATAAAATCGCCAAAAGGTACAGCAATCCCCTTAAACCGGTCTGCCAGCTGCTGCGCCCTCTCATAACTGCGGTTAGAAACAAAAACTGTCCGCACACCGTTATCCACTAGGTGCCGGGCTGTTAATTCACTCATTTCCCCTGCTCCGAGAATGAGCACGTTTGACTTAGTTAAATCCCCTAATACCCGTTTGGCTAATTCAACTGCTGCATAACTGATGGAAACAGCATTATAGGCAATTCGAGTCTCAGTCCGTACTTTTTTACCTACCGCAATAGCCCGGTTAAATAAGGTGTTAAGCACAGTACTGGTACTGCCCAAATACCGCGCCATTGTATAAGCCTTTTTCACCTGGCTGAGTATCTGTCCTTCCCCTACAACTAAGGAGTCAAGACTGGAAGCAACCCGGAACAAATGGCGAATACATGCCTCTTCGGTATAATAGAAAATAAAATCTTCACATTCAATGTCCCTGCCGGAAACAGAAACAAACAGCTCTTGCATAACCGGCAAGGCATCGGCAGCGTCATCTACCACAGCATACATTTCACTGCGGTTGCAGGTAGATAAAATCACACACTCGCTGATTTCCTCATACTCATGCAGACGCAGCAGTGCCTGCTTGATTTTTTCTTCTGAGAAAGCATAACATTCACGCACCTCAACAGGCGCAGTCTTATGGTTTAGCCCCAGTACAACCAATTGCATACTTGATTTTCTCCTCCGCATCCTTCAACTTGCCTTGTCGCAAAAGAGATAGAACCTCGTCATCTATCGTTTGCTGCCAAAAGCATTCCCGCTCTTTGCTGGTTTTTAGGGAGTGTTTCATTTGCTCTCTAATAGTACCAATCCACTCCAGATAAGTCCCGTATTCCGGGCCGTAGAGAGCCTCAAGCTCTAGTCGCAGCTTTTTCGCTAAAGCCGGACTCTTGCCGCCGGTTGATACAGTAATAAGTAAATCGCCTCTTCTGATTTTAGAGGGAACTGTAAAATCACATAATCCCGGCGCATCCACAACATTAACCAGAGCCCCTTTGCCTCGGGCCTCCTGTGCTGCCGCCTCATTAACAGACTTATCGTCAGTGGCGCAAATAACCATAAAAAAAGAGCCTATGACGCCTGGCTGATATGGCTGGGCGATATGGATTATTTTTTTATCGCTTGCAAGTTGTGCCAACGCAGGTGCCAATGAAGGACTGATCACAGTTACACATGCACCAGCTTCAACAAGGTCCTCCACTTTGCGGGCAGCTATCGTCCCACCGCCAACACATGCGCATTGGCGATCGTTTACATCAAGATTAATGGAATAGACCGGCATTAAGCACCTCACAAACACGAATTGGGCGAAAAAAGGCGCCCAACTTTAACAACTATCTGTATATATTTCTTGGAGAAAGAGTGATTTCCTTTTTTTCAATTTCTTAAATCTATTCTGGCCTTAATCGCTATGCCCGGGAGTTGGAGTTGTTACATTCTGTTTTGGAGTAATATTAAAATAGGCTTCTAGAATCTTTCTCGTAACGGGTGCAGCAGCCACCGAGCCTTCACCGCCTTCTTCCACCAATACAGCAACTGCAATCTGGGGGTCATCCGCTGGAGCATAACACGCAAACCATGAGTGTGTAGTTTTACGTCCAGTTTCAGCTGACCCTGATTTTCCTGCTACCTTAATATTTAGATCGGCAAATACACTCTTTCCAGTGCCCCGTGTTGTTACTGCAACCAGTCCCTGCCGAATAATATCCCATACATCAGGCCTTAAGTAAATGGTATGCAGTACTTCAGACTGTTTTTGCTCAAGCAGCTCCCCATCTGCCGTCAAAAGCTTATCAACCAGCTTCGGTTTATATACAATGCCGCCATTTGCCACGGCCATTAAGAGCATCGCCTGCTGGATAGGCGTAGCATTGTAATAGCCTTGACCAATCGCAGCAATTAAGGTCTCGCCAGGATACCATTGCTCCTTATACAGTTCCTCTTTCCAGGCTTCTGTGGGGACCACTCCTGCTTCTTCGCCGGATAATTCAATACCGGTAAGCTTACCGAAACCAAAAGTCAATGCATAGGATGCCAAATTATCTGCTCCAAGCCTGCGACCCAGTTCATAGAATACCGGATCACTGGAAAACGCTAAAGCATCCGCTACATTCAGCTTGCCAAGGCCCTTGGTTTCCCAACCGTAAAAACTCCAGCCTTGCAAAACATAAACGCCCTTGTCGACAAAAACTTCCTGTCCCGTTGTTAATCCTGATTCCAAAGCAGCGGCCGCTGTGACAATTTTAAATACCGATCCGGGAGGATAGGCGTTTTGTATTGCTCTATTCGATAAAGGGTCATTTTTATTATTAAGTATTGCGGACCAGTCTTTTTGACTGACTCCGCCAATAAAGACATTCGGGTCAAACGCAGGATTGCTGACTAATGCCAAAATTCCGCCTGTCCGGACATCCATTACAACAACAGCGCCCCCTTTTGCCGGCTCACCAATACTCTTACTTATTTCTATTTGATTAGCCAAAGCTGCTTCGGCTGCTTTTTGCAAATTAGCATCAAGGGTTAGTACAATTCCTTTGCCGGGAAGTGCAGCCTTTTCACCCACTACACCAACCTCTTCTCCCATCGCATTCACCTCCACCTGCAACCCACCGTCAATGCCGCGCAATTGCGCTTCCCATAATCGTTCAATTCCCGACTTGCCGACCAAATCATTTGGATTATAGCCTTGCTTTTTTCGGACAGCATATTCATCTTCACTAATTCTACCCAAATAACCAAGCGTATGGGCCGCTAGCTGATTATAGACATAATGACGTACCGGCAGAGCCTCGACAATAACACCCGGCAAATAACTTTTTCGTTCCTGAACTTTTGCTATTACAGCTTCATCAGCATCACGTATGACCCTGATAGGAGAGTAAGGGAACTCCTGCCCAGCCTGCAGCATCTGTTCAATTTCATTTACAGCTATCCCCGTAAGAGCGGAAAGCAATGGTGTAGATACTTCTGGATACGTATAATCGGCAAGTATGATAGATATGGCAAAGCTTGGCCGGTTAGCAACGATTGGAGCACCATTACGATCGTATATTGTTCCTCTTGGTGCCTGGGCACTAATCTGGCGAATCCGGTTCTGATCTGCTACCTGCTTATATTGAGCGCCTTGCAGAATTTGCATCCAGGCCAGACGCAGCAAGAGTCCGCCAATAACGGCAATAACGATAACCGCCAGTATTTGAAAGCGCTTCATTTGCTCTGTATACCACATGTGGCCAGCTCCTTGCACTATTTGTCAAATCTAGTATGGCTAAAAGAGGCAAAACAAAACCAGACCGCTTACAAGGAGTATGCGGTCTGGTTGAAAGCAAAAAAAATAGCCCTTTTATACAAGGGCTAAATGAGGGGTGTATTAATAACGTGTGTGAAAATTATAACATATTCATTAACCGTCACGCAAGCAGCTTTTCGTCGATTTTAGGAAGAATATACCACTCTTCTATTTATCTACATAGTCTTTGCCAATGACAATGGATACTGTACCAGCTCTACTGTCATCTTTTGTTACCTGCAAGGCATAGCGAAAGGGAAGACTGGTTAATTTCCCTACTACCGCACTATTCGTACTATACGAAATAACAACCGTATTCTTATTGACTGCGGAAGACGAGCTGATCCCAGCAACTTCAAAGCCTTTGCTTCTCATCGTTGCTGCTATTTTCTCACCCGCTTCAGACGAACCGCTGGCATTTACAATTTCAACTTTAATTTTTTCATCAGTTGCAGCCGTTTTTTCGGTTTTTGCAGGTGCAGGAGGTTTGTCAATTTCTTTAGGCACTGCCGGAGCAGCAGGTTCCTTGACCGGTACACTAGGCTTAGCTACCTCAATTACCTTCATTTCTTTAGGAATAGAACTGTCATATTCAGCTTGCAGCTTACGTGCTGTGCTGACAAACTTATCATCCATTTTAATGCTTTGCAGCTGTGCCATATGTTCCCGCAGGCCTACAATATCAGGAAGCCAGTAGCTGATATCAGCAATATACGCTGGTTTTCCCGGAACAGTATCCGTTTTAATCCCTTGTTTGGCTGCATCATTCACTAGCTTAGCTAGGCTCAGCATATCTGCGGTAGATAAATCGGTCTTAAGTACCGCATCTACCTCTCTGATTATATTCGGAATCCGGGTGATAACTGAAGGGCTGGCCAATTGTTTAAACATCGCCTTAATAAACTTTTGCTGTCTTTCAATACGGCCTATATCACCCTCACTATCCCGATAGCGAACATACTGAATAGCTGTTTTACCGTTCATATGCTGCATGCCCGGCTGAATATCAATGACCAGTTCATCATAAGGATCTTCATAATACATCCGCTTCTCAACATCGACATCAACACCGCCGACAGCATCGACTATTTTATAAAAACCTGCAAAATCGATTGTCACATAATAATCAATAGGAATCCCAAGCAAATTTTCCACTGCTTTTTGGCTAAGCTGCGATCCACCATTAGCATAAGCATGGTTAATCTTATCCCATCCATGACCAGGAATTTTAACACGGGTATCGCGTGGTACTGATAAAAGCGAAACCGATTTAGTAGCTTCATCAATAGTTGCAACAAACATAGTATCTGACCGTCCTTGGTCACCGCTCCGTTCGTCAACTCCCAGAACCAGAATATTTACCTTATGCTGACCCACTGCGAATTCAGCCGTTCTTTTAGTCTTATTTAACCCTATACCACCCGAAAAAAATAAATACGACGCTCCTGCCACAACTATTAACAATAAAATTAATAACGCAGCAATCCACCCTTTTTGCGGCGGATGTTCCTTGGTTCTTTCGGCACGCCGCCTCTCCAGCCGGGATGTCATAAAGAGCACCCTCTTTCTATTGGAATAAAACAACAAGCCCCCAATATACTGGGAGCCTGTCAAATATTATACCAAATTGTCGACTATACAGTCAATCTCTTTAGGGAACATCAAATCCGACATCTTCAACAGCTTGCTTAATTTCTTTCAGCGAAGATTTATGATGATCGAATTCCACCTTCAGTGTTTTATTTTCCAAATCAACTTCTGCAGCCAATACCCCTGGCAGCCCGCGAACAGCTTTTTCAACCGCACTCTTGCAGTGGCCGCAAGTCATTCCTTCTACCGTAATTGTCTCTTTGTCCAATCCTGCACTAGAGCAGTTACAATCTTTGCACATGGTTATCCCTCCATTAGTCTTTATAATTTACCCATAACAGATTGAAGCTTGCCTTCCATAGTTATTGGCTTATCTCGCCGGTCATCAATGCGAATTGTTGTAGATACCCGCAAGGCTCCGGCAGAAAAAGGAACTTCATGCAGCTGTTTTATGATCTCAATTATTCTTTCTAAATTGCCCTCAATAATAGTAGACATCGGTGTCAACTGATACTCAATACCGTCTGCACCTGCAAGCACCTTATGACAAGCAGCTACATAACTGCTAATACTGGGAGAACTCGTTCCCAGAGGAACAATGGTAACTTCTACAATTGCCATTTTTTCTCCTCCTACCGTATAACCTTATAGACTACTTACTGCTTATATTCGTTTACGACTAAATAAAACCTCCTGTAAACAACAAATAAGTGGCGGAAAACCCGCCACTTATTACTATATTTTCCTGTTATTTAGGGAATTTCTGATCGATAACCGGCCAAACTTCCGGCTGTTCCTGTCCAAGGCGCCAGATAGCAATCCCTGCAGGATTATACTTAGCAACAATATTTAGTTTGGCATCTGTGCTTTTCGTGTTTTCAAACCAGACTTCATGATTTTTGTAGCTAAAGTGAGGCGCCTGCTCTTTTTCATCGTACTCTATTTTGACGCCCTGTTTTTCTGCCAGTACAATGGCATCAACATACTTTACTGTCTCACCCTGTCCTTCTTTAGGCCAATCGTAGCCATATGCACTCACACCGGCAATCACTTTTTGCGGTCCTACTTGGTCAATTGCATATTGAAGATTCTTTTCATACCATTCTATTGGTGCAATGGCACCGGGAGGTGAGGTTGCCCAATGACGGTCATACAGCATAATCTGCAGGAAATCAGCATTTTTTGCCAATTCTGCGTAATTGTATGCTCCCTGGACATCTTCATGCACATCTACTTTGGGAAATACCGAAATAATAACGGTCTTATTTAATCCCTTCAATTTTGGGTATAGTTCTGCCATAAATGCCGTCAAATCTTTTTCATTCTTAGGAGGAACAAGTTCAAAGTCAATATTTACGCCATCATAAGGCTTTTCTTTGACAATTTTAACAATATTATCAATTGTCTTTGTTCGTATATCGGGCTTTGTCAGAATAGATTCTAACGCGCCCGTCTTATACGTTATTAAAGGGAAAATCTTTAACCCCAATTGAGTTGCTGTATCCAGTACAAGCTGGCTGTCCTTTGTTTCCAGAGTCCCTTCTTTTGTGGCACGATACCAAAATGGAGCTACATGAGTCATGCTTTTAGCAAAACTCTTCATACTGGGAAAAGATCCGGTTGTATCCGGCGTTCCAGGCCATGGATTCTCATAATAGCCAATAATCATTCGTGCAGGCATTGGTTTTGATTGATGCTCATCAGCCATGCCGGATCCACCCTGGGAATTACCCATTTGTTTAGGAGCCGGTTTCTGAGTTTTGCCGCAGCCACCGATGAAAGCAAATGATGCCACAACAAAAACCAGCAAAAGCAATAATGTAGCTACTTTGCTATTGCGCAATATTGTCACCCTCCAATAACAGTTTCTGTTAGTATTGGCGAGGAAACAATTATTATGCTCAAAAAGAAAAAACAGGCCAAGATGGCCTGATATACGTTACAGCTTGCTTTCCTTTGCGGGAGATGACTCTTTTGCTTCTTTTTCTTCCTTAGTTTCTGCGTTCATCGCGCCTTTAAATTCACTAATACCACGGCCTATGGCTTTGCCTACTTCAGGCAGTTTGCCAGGTCCGAATACGACTAAGGCAATTACCAGAATCAATACCAGTTCAGACATGCCTAAATTGAACACGTTTAATCACTCCCTCCTAGTATCATTAGTATTGTACCATAAAAAAATACAAGCGGGATAGTAATTCCCGCTTGTTAATAAAATTTAATATTAATCTTCGTAGCTTTGCGCGTAAGCAACTTTCAATACGTCATCAGGCATTTCTTTTTCCCAACGGGCAACAACAACAGTTGCTACGCAGTTACCAATCAGGTTACAGGCTGTACGAGCCATATCCAAGATACGGTCCACACCAAGAATAATGCCGATACCTTCCAGAGGCAGGCCGAAAGAGGCGGCAGTACCAGCGATAACGATTAAAGACGCTCCTGGAACTGCGGCAATACCTTTCGTAGACAGCATCAAGGTAAACAGCATCATAATCTGTTGAGACAGATCAAAAGGAACACCGTACACTTGTGCAATAAATACGACAGCTAATGCACTGTATAGAGTAGAGCCATCCAGATTAAAGGTGTAACCGGTAGGCATTACAAAGGTAACAATATGCTTAGGAACACCAAACTTTTCCAGTTTTTCCATTGCAATCGGCAGAGCTGCTTCACTCGATGCAGTTGAGAAGGCAATTAGAATTGGTTCCTTTAGTGCCCGGAGTAAGTGGAAGAAGTTGACGCCAACGACCACAGAGGCACCTACTAATACTACAAGCACAAAAATAATCAACGCCAAGTATAGCGATACAATCAGCTTAGCAAGCGGAATGAGCATTGCCAGACCAAATTTTCCTACAGTAAAAGAAATCAGGGCAAATACGCCAATCGGAGCGAGCTTCATTACATACCAGGTAAACTTGAACATAATTTCTGCAACACTGTGGGCCAGTTTAACAACAGGTTCTCCGGAGGGTCCCATGGCCGCTGCAGCAACACCAAAAAAGGTAGAGAAGAATACGATTTGCAGCATATCGCCGCGTCCCATAGCATCAATGACGTTGGTAGGAACGATATTAACCACCATTTGCATCATATCAATAGACTTCTTAGCAGCAGCAGCAGCGCTTGAAGCATCTATTGTACTGATAGCCACACCTACACCCGGTTTCAAGACATTAACTACACAAAGGCCAACAATAAGGGCCATGGTAGTTGCAATTTCAAACCAAATAATAGCTTTTGCACCCAAACGTCCTAACTTCTTAAAATCTCCTGTGCCGGCAATCCCCATTACAAGAGAGCTAAAAATAAGCGGTACAACAATCATTTTAATCATACGAATAAACATGTCGCCGACCGGCTTGAGTTGTTCGCCATAACTAGGGAAAACATAACCGAAAATGATACCGAGGATGAGTCCGATAAAAATTTGGGTAGTAAGTCCTATTCCTTTTTTAGCTTGTGCCATAGATTTACCTCCTTTAGTTTTCACGACTACTGTTACAAAGTTTACATAACAATAGGTATTTGTCCCATGGACATTATACCAGTTATGTATAAAAAAAGTCTATACATAAAATTCAAAAAACTATGTATACAAAATACGCAGTTAGTACAATCTAGTGATAGACCAGACAACCCTAGTATTTATCTGCCTAAATCTCTTATCAGTGATAATTGTCAGAAATTTGAGATTTAGTTACTTTGAGAAACTGGCACTAGTGTTTTTCGTCTCTAAGCCTTCTTTTTAAGTGAATTTCGACAAAGCCTGACGGCTTGTCTAATGTTATAATAGAAATAGCCAATTAAATATAGCATACCTATAGGGAGAGTGTATTCATGAGAAACACGAGTGAGTTCAGTCCCAAACCACCCCTTGATGGTTTCGCCGTACAAACACTTGAAGAAGCGCTCAGCAAATCTCCCACTAAGTCTGTTGTTATTGTTATAAATAACACTCGTTACCAGTTATCACGCGAAGGACATTGGTTTAAATTCTCATTATTGAACAAAAAGCGTACTGTTAAACGTTCTACTATTGTAGAAACAATCGCGGAAGTTTACAATCAATTCATGCATGGAAGTGCTTGGCAAATAGCCACCGTATAGAAAAAGCAGATTGCTGCATCTTGACCTCTACGAGGTATGACGCGGCATCTGCTTTTTATTTTACATCCCTTTTACCTGCCTGCAGAACGCGAGGAAGCTATATAAGACACGGGCTGTCAGGCCCCAAATAACGTATTTCTGATATTGATAAAATAGCACAGGATATGTTTTTCGACCTTTCCAATTCTCGGGATAGTCCTCCGGCAGCAAATGCAGCGGAAATCCCTCTAATGGTCTGGTGGCAATCTCCATATGAGCTTCCTGAGGCTCTGTATTTAGTAGCCAGTCGAGCGGCACAGTAAATACCTCAGCCACTTCTGCATCACTAGGGCGAAGTGAAACTCCTTCCTGAAGATACGCTGCAAAAGGATGAAGAATCACACCAAAGGGAGCTACCACATAATTAAGCGCTCCGATAAACTGTATCTGGTTTTTAGATATCCCTAATTCTTCTGTTGTTTCCCGTATTGCTGCAGCCAAAGCGGTCTCATCTTGCGGCTCAATTCGACCACCGGGAAAACAAATCTCCCCAGGCTGCCGATTCAGCATAGCCGATCTTACTTCAAACAATACATGCAGTCTGCCCTCCTGCCTTATTAACGGTACTAAAACGGCAGAGTTTAAATATTCGCTTTCGTTCTCAATTGCTACTAAACGTCCCTGTAAAACGTCCGCTAACCGGTCGCAGAAATTTTCCACACGTAACTCCTCCATTTATTCTACCTTTCCTGCTAAGCCAGGAGATGTTATCACTTTTCCATCAAGTGTCACAAAAATAGCCTCAACACCGGGAAACTCTTTTAACATAACCAGACTTCGTTCCACACCAAGAACGAATAAAGCCGTACTGAAAATATCTCCTTGGCTTGCATTATTCATAATCATGGTTACAGCAGCCATATCTCTTGGCTGCTTTCCTGTACGGGGATCAAAAATATGGGCATAGCGCACATTGTCTTTCATTATAAAACGCTGATAATCACCTGAAGTTTCCATGGTATCCCAGCCGGCAAGCTCTACTTTCGCAATAACCCCATCTGGTTTGCGAGGGTCTTGAACACCGATACGCCACGGCTTGCCATCAGGCCTGCTCCCTATGACGCGTACCGTTCCACCTGCATTGACTAAAGCAGATTTCACTCCGGCTGCCTGCAGTTTAGCAATCGCCTTATCAACAGCATAGCCTTTCGCAATTCCGCCTAAATCCAGCTTCATCCCCTTCTTAGGCAGAAAAAGCGTATGATTAACTTTATCTATCTCTATAAGCTTATAGTTGACTAGTGGCAATACGTTAGCAAGTTCAAGGTCAGACGGTATATATTCCCCTTTCTTGCCTATTCCCCACAATTCCACCAGAGGACCGACGCTAACGTCAAAAGTTCCCTCCAATTTCTCGGCAAGTTGGCAAGACTCTTCCACCATAGCAAAAATATCCGCATCCACTGCCACTTTGCTGCTACCTGCGGCCTGATTTACTTTTGATATCTGACTATTAGGATCATACTGATCAGCAAGTGCATACATGCGCTCAAATTCGCTGAAAGCCTCTTTTACACCCTTTTCTGCCTGTGGCCCATAAGCAGTGACCTCAATCAGCGTATCCATTAAAAAACGGCTTTCTTTATAAGGCTTATCAGCAGAAGTCTGGCTACAACCGCTTGAAACTAAACTTAGCATCGCCATAAATAGTATTGCTGCCTGTCTTATACGTTTTTTCATAGCATTTCCTCCGATAGTATGTAGTACTAATTCGTCTGGCATTTTTAAAAACCTGCCACTTATAGACAATAATAGAAGGATAGCCGTTATCAGTTAGACGCCAAATGTAATAAATGCTAAAAATAATGAGCAGTTAGTACGGGTAAACTAAACCATATCCAAATTTAATACGAAAGGAGATTGATTATGGGATTAAAAGATGTAAGTGTGGCTAATTTGAGCACTGATCAAATCCAGGCACTCAAAAAATATGAACAAGAATTTACCTCTAAGTTTGGAAATAATGTTATCTTCATTGCTTTAAATGATAAAAACTAGTTTTCATAAAAGAAGCGCTATCCTAACGGATAAGCGCTTTTTTTTATATATCATGTTTGAAATAAGCCGCTTCATCGATCATCCATAGTGTCTTTTGACGACCGCTGATCATTGCCGCAGGATAGTGCATGTTTGCTTGCTTCCGGTCTTCCATTACTTTTTGAAGTATTTCCTTTTTTTCCCCACCTGTTACCAAAAACAAAATTTCTTTGCTTTCGTTTAGTAGCGGAAATGTAAGTGTTACTCTTTTTTGGCCCGATGGACTCTCTGTAGATACTACCCAGCGCCGGTCTTCCTTTACGGCATCTCTGCCAGGGAAAAGCGATGCCGTATGTCCATCATTTCCCATCCCTAACAGGGTGAGGTCAAATTGCTTCGTTCCTAAAGCAGTAAAAACACGGCGTATTGTTTTTTCATATAAGATTGCAGCATTACCAGCATTAATGAGCGTTGTAGGCATGGGATAAATTTGATCAGCTAGATTTCCCAGCTTACTAAATAATTCAAGCCACGCAGTTCCATAATTGCTGTCCGGATGAGCAGGTGGCACAAAACGCTCATCCCCCCAAAAAATATATGTCTGCTGCCAGGGTATCTGATCGCAATACGGTTGCTCTGCCATGCGCTGATAAAGCAACTTAGGAGTCCTCCCGCCTGCCAATACCAGCGTAAAGTAGCCTTTTTTACGAACTGCGCTTTGTGCAGCGGAGCAAATGTATTCAGCGGCAGCCTCAGTCACCGCCTCCATATCTTTATATACTTTTACCTCCATTTGTGTCCAGCCTGCGCTAACAATTGGTCTGCCTCAATGGGTCCCCAGCTACCAGTCTCATAGGCCCGTAGAGCGTTAATTTCAGGCTTTTGGGCCCAAAGATCCAATACCGGCATAAATACCTCCCAGGCCAACTCAACGGCGTCATTACGGACAAATAGCGTTTGATCGCCTGTCATGCAGTCAAGAAGTAAGCGCTCATACGCATTAGGCGTCAAGCCTCCGAAAATATCCTTATAGGAGAAGTTGAGGCTTAAGGCATTCATACAGAGTTTCGGTCCTGGCGTCTTAGCTTCCAACGTAAGACCAATACCTTCTTCCGGCTGAATTTTGAGCACTAGAACATTAGGCGCAAGCTGGTCAGGCTGGACAGGCGCAAAAATGGAATGTGGTACTGGCTTAAAGGTAATCGCAATTTCACTAACCTTATTTTTTAAGCGTTTACCTGACCGCAGATAAAAAGGGACTCCCTGCCAGCGCCAATTATCAATCATCATTTTCATCGCGACGAAGGTTTCAACAGATGACTCTGTATCCACGCCTGCCTCCTCCCGGTAAGAGAGGCTTTCAGGAACCTCGCTCGAAGCCTTATATTGACCCCTCACTAGCCATTTATCAAGTTCATCTATAGGGAAAGGCCGGATTGCCCTAATCAATTTAACAATTTCATCGCGATAACGGTTAGCCTCAAATAGTGCTGGTGGTTCCATTGCCGTCAGAGCCAGCATTTGAATCATATGGTTCTGAAACATATCACGCAAAGCGCCTGCCTGCTCGTAATAGCCTGCCCTGTTCTCCACTCCTAAAGTTTCTGCAACAGTAATTTGCACATGATCAACATACTTACGATTCCACAGGGGTTCAAAGATTGCGTTTGCAAAACGGAGAATTAGAATATTTTGCACCGTTTCTTTGCCTAAGTAATGATCAATGCGATAAATCTGGCTTTCAGCCACATGCTGCTTAAGCGCTTTATCAATAGAAAGGCTGCTCGCAAGATCATGGCCAAATGGCTTTTCAATAACAACACGGGACCAGGAGCCTCTGCGTTCATCTGTCAGTCTGGCATTACTGAGTCCCTCCGTAATAGGTATAAATAAGCTAGGCGGAGTTGCGAAATAAAAAAGACAATTACCGCCGGTATGAAATTGTTCTTCCAGCTGAGTTAAAACAACAGCCAATTCATCATATAGTTGTTGATCATTATAGCTGCCTGCCAAGTATGTACAATGCCTGACAAACTCATCAGTGTCATCTGCACTGGCATCATCAAAGTCAGTCAGATCTTCACGTATCATCTTAGCAAATTCCTGCTCACTGATCGCACTTCTGGCGCAGCCCAAGATGGCAAATTGCTCAGGCAGCATCTTCTTTACATACATACCAAAAAGTGCAGGTATCAGTTTTCGGTGTGTTAAATCACCGGATGCACCAAAAATGACAATCGTGCATGGGTCCGGCTTATTCTCTATGCACAATTGCTCGCGAACATCAGTATGTAAGGCCAAACTCCGGCTTGTTGTCATTCTCATCCCTCACTTTTTTCGTCTACTATTAATATGCCCATTGCTGCCAAGAGGCCTATAGGGAAAATTATACAACTTTTTTACTGGTAAAGCAAAAAAGCACTCACATTCGTAAGTGCTTTTTTCAATCAGCGACTCCCTATCCTCCCAGGCCGTTTCC